>DASQZS010000336.1:0-6088 GCA_035638535.1 Candidatus Acidiferrum sp. | reverse complement strand
ATGAATAAAATTGCTCCTCTTTTTTAGACAACTCAGGATCTTTTTAGTTCTTAGAACTCATAATTGACCTCGAATTGTCGAAGTTCACTAAATCAATACGTCTAAGTAGTTTTCCTGTTGGGTAGAAATTGTTTTGGAATTCCCACAGCAACGGTCCACAAGTTTCCGAAACTTACCCTGGATACAAATGTCAGTAGCTCGAATGCGTCCCACCGGTCCAAACTATAGTCTGCTTCAAGCCAAAGTGCCAACGTTGTAAATCCGACTCGCAATGCCTCAACGAGCGACCGTCCTGTTTCGGTAGCGGCAACAGAATACAACGTATCACTGTAATCAATTCTCGGCCACTGTATCGATCGACCCTTTATCAGATCAATCTTTAGAGTAGTTTTCGATGGCATTTCCACAGCTGCTCCTGAAAGTTCGCCTTCTCCCTGAGTTGCGTGAGCATCTCCTAAGTGCAATAGGGCGCCATCAACCCATACAGGTAGGAATAGAGTAGATCCTCTGGTGACTTCTTTGATGTCCATGTTACCACCATGAGGTCCTGGATAAAGCGTGAGTAGCGTCTCAGTTGGAGGAGCAGTGGCTATCGTTCCGATCATAGGCTGATATGGGATAGTAAATTTGTCAAAGAAGACTTTCTCCTCTTGAATCTTACAGATCCTGATGCCGTGCGGAACATTTTCTGTTTTCAAGAACTTTAACAACAACTCAGTGTCGTCTCTCTGATTGTACCAAAAGGAAACGATACGTGTCGCCCCTTGGCCAATGAGCGGTTGTATGTTCTCAATTTTGACTGCTAAAGTATCACCTTTTTCCGCGCCGTTGACGAATATGGGACCAGATTGAGGATTTGGATAGGGGATCTTAGTAACGTCCCGTCTATCACTTTCCTTCCGGACCTGGCCTGAAAATGCATCCTCAGTTTCTACATTTACCGTTTCACCTGGATCAATGAAGAGTCTCGGCTTGTTCGATGCACTTATCGTATAACATAATTCTCCCTGCGCGTCAAGTGTAAGGTTCTTCATGACTTCGTCTCGTTGTTCTTGTCTTAAAAGAATGTTCGAGTAGAATCGAGCGCGATCTCTACGTCAGAATTAGATATTACCATGCGTCACCGTCTCATGTGAGATTCTTCGATCTTCTTAAAACTCACAACGATGACCGAGCCGTTATGCTGAACCCTTCCAGCATATCCATCAAACCGCAGCTCTTCCACATCGGACGCTGAGAGCGAATGCTTTCCCATAACCAATCGTCGAAGAAATGACATTATCTCCCGATCATACTCGTATATCACAAATTCACCATGCCCACTCAGCCTTCCGAGAATATCAGGTATGGAGTCATCCCTTTCTTTCCAATGATGGAAAGAGAGTGAGGAGAAGATTAAGTCGAATTTCCTATCAAATGGAATATGCCTATTGTTCCCGCGAACCAAAGACACAGAAGATAGTTCATGATGTGGATCTGAATTGCGAATTTTTTTCTCTGCTAGTTCCAACATGAATGATGAGGGATCAATACCATAAAGTTCGATCCCCCTGCTTCGCAATTGAATTAGGATATCGCCTGTCCCACATCCGATGTCAAGCACAGATCGAGGCTCTCTTGATTTAATATCGTCCGCAACGAATCGAATAAACCTTCTACGCCAATGCGCCGTGAGAGCGTATAACCTCGATTTTACAAAGCCAAAACTCTCTTCATCTTGTGAGCACGAATCATCCAAATTCCTTCACCAAAGAAGCATCTACGAAATCTTGCGAAATCGTTCTACTCACGGTAAAGTGGTTATCCATCGAAAATTGACACGGGAAAAACGCAACTTCCCGTTGTATCCTGGCTCACCTAACGAGCGCGTGACTGCTTTGCTCTTCTCAATCGGCGTTCCAAATACGCAACACGTTTCTCAAGGTTAACGATTCGTTGCGAAAACCTCTTTGATTCACGATCAAAGTCCGCTGCTGCTTTTCTGGCATGCTGATTCAGTTTTGTTTCTAGTCCTCGAGACGCTCGCTCAGATTCCTTATCGAGCTGGTCGAGATGATCTCGCAATTCCTTAAACTTGCCCACCTTTTCGAGCCCCAGACATAACATGAGCGTGTTTCATTTAAAAAGGAATTATGTGAGAAAACTATTTCCGACGACGGTAAACTCATGCCCAGGTACCTCCTGCTAAGCATGGAATTTTCAATACCTATTAGCCCGATATCAAATAAACGATAACAGGTAGGTTAGATGATCGAATCGATACTCGACGTGGCGGTGGTTGTTTCAAATGCCAATAAATCAGCGGATTGGTATAAAGAGAAATTGGGGTTTGAAATCCGCGACAAAGAAGGGCACTGGGTAACAGTAGCACCGAAAGATTCGCAAATCGTTATGCATCTTTGCGAAACGACTCCGTCCGAGAAAGGGAATACGGGCATTGGATTCCGAGTTAAGGACCTAGACAAAACATATGCGGAATACATTGCTAAGGGTGTCGAGTTCAGCGTTAAACCGACGAAAGCAGAGTGGGGATCGTATGCAATGTTCAAAGACCCAGATGGAAACGAATTCTGGCTCCTGCCAGGTTAGAGAACGTTATTCGCGATCACAAATCTTGAAGCATTAGACAGAAAACAATCAGCCAGTAATACGAATTAGTTGTCGCAGTCGATCTTCAAGACGCGATCAACCAAGTAAAACATTCCAATCGAACCTCAGTCATAATTATGATAAGGAGAGGAGTGTTAAATCGAAACTAATCTCCAACGTAACGCACGTTAATGTACCACAGTACGAACATTAATATACCGTCCAAAATAATGAATCTATTAGGTCCACGGTTTGTCTATACGCACCTACAAACCTGAACTGAAAGTGAGCGCGGTTATTCCATTCCATAACGGCCTAAGTTACCTACACAAAACTCTCGCTGGACTCGTGAACCAAACTTACCCGAGAGACTTGATCGAAGCCATAGTAGTGACAGACGCTCAAGATCCGCATCCACCAAAATCAATTCGTAAACGATTGCGACTCCGAACAATAACAATGCCGTTCCGCGGATTCCGTCCAGCGACATCTCGCAATATTGGCATACAAAATGCAGTAGGCGATGTAATACTTTCCCTGGATTTTGACATGATATGCAATCCGCGAACCGTAGAAGAGCATTTGAGGATACTTCACAAACACCAACATTCGGCGACGATTGGGCATCGAAAATTTGTTGACGCCACCACGATATCCGTGAATAACGTCCTCAAAAATCCTGCAACACTTCACAGTCTACCCAGAATTCGTAGCGTCTCCAATACGACCGGCGGCTTTTATGATAAGAGATTTCCTGAATTCGCATTCTTTACGAAACACAAGTATCCGTTCAACTGTTTCCATGGATGCAATGTCGCATACTTCCGAGACGACGCACTAGATGTGGGTAATTGGAATACTGAATTTGATGGAGTATTCGGATACGAGGACATCGAATTCGGACTTAGGCTATGGGAAAATAATGTGAAACTCAACTACAATGAAAATGCCTTCGGATACCACCAAGAAAATCAGGTCGTAAGTAAAGACAAGAAGACGCGAGATATGCATCACAACCTGTCGAAACTTTACGACAGAATACCAAAACTTCGAGACTACAGAGAAAAACTTCAGATAGCCATGCATTAATCTGTTCGAACCGGAATGATCCTCACACATGTAACCTTAGAATCACCGTACCCAACGCATAATTCACCCAGCCCCTTTCGTTCTCCCAGATGAGGTAATATGGTGACTGACAGGAAATTTACTCGCTTTAACAAACAAGAAGAGACGATGGCGTTCGGAATGCCTGAAGTGCCAGAAGGCGGATTATGCCTGTCCGCATTTCTAGTGATCACAGACACTCAAAACCCAAACAGTGCACTGATGGGGAATTTGAACCCGAAAGCCCCATGGGATCACATTGGAGCTCTCGATCAATCGCGGATCGAAGTTCATAGCAAAGCTTGGATGCTTCCCTCATCACATCTGATCATCTATGAATCTCCAGACGACGCGGCGAAGAGGATCCTGAAAGAACAACTCGAATTGGATAATCTGAAACTGAGCGAACCGAAAGTTATCTCCGAGGCCTACGTGCCGAAAAGATTCCCCAAAATGCCATGCCACTGGGACATTGGGTTCATCTTCAAGGGCCAGATCAACAAGGACCAGATACCAAAGCCAAAAGCATGGACTAGGCTAGCCTTCGTCAATCTAGACTTCACCAATAAGGCAGAGATCGCTAGATCTCACGAGGATATTCTTGAATCCGCCGGCCTAGTCTTCAAGCAGCAATAACAGCATATCAGAAACAATACGTGTATTTCGATAAATTCAGACTGAACTTCGTCAACCATGAAACCCCTTCGGCGAATCAACGCTCGGGTTAAGCGTCAGACCTCCGTTGCTCGTAATATTTACAACATAAATGACGGGCGGCGCACATTGTGGGGTTTGGAAATAGGATGGTGAAATTCCGCCCACCAGAGGATATGGATCCCCTTCGAACCCAGTAATTACAACTGCGCCAGATTGTGGGTAATTTTGTGGAAGATGGTACAGCGCGAAACGATTTGGAGCATCGGGCTGTTGCACCCACTGATTGCTCTGCGCCAACGCTGTGAAGTAGACGCACCCCGTTTGATCGGGTGCTGCAACGTTACCATAAAAGGTAGCAGATCCGCCCGGATATTGATCGTTCGTCATTGAAACGGAAAACGCCATTTCGGCAGTAGTCAGTATGCATGTGACCGTTACGAGCGCAATCAGCGACATAGTAGCTATGTTTCTTTTTAATCGCATCTCTAACCCGAACTGTTTCAATATTCCCTACACTAATACGATGGATCCCAAAACCAATGTTATATTTACAGCTAAGTATCGTCCGACGTGTTATGCGTTAAACCCTGCATATTTACGGTTCCCCAGGCAGATGAGATTGATTGGAAACCGTTAACAGGTCTGTTGTCGGCCACCTGAACGCTGGATAAGGAGAGGCGAACCCATAATTAGAAACGTAAGATAATAGATGCTTTAGATGAACGGCGACACACTTGGCAAGTGCACGCTTCCAAGAATTCAATAAACTGTTTTGTCAAGCAATAGATCAATCCATATCCGAAATCGTCGGATCCAGCGGACTCTCATCTCTTTACGGCGCCCTAGAAAACTACTATAGCGTAACCAGAGATGAACTCCCCTATCGACTGGAAACAGTGTATTCAGTTCTGGAAAGCGTTTTCGGGATTAAGGCGACTAATACTATCGAGAAACGAATCGTCCGTCGATTCTACGACACATTAGACATCCCGTTTACCAACATTGTTGGATACACTCTGCAGGATTATGTTGAAGCGGTAAGAAAGAGAATTAGGTTGAATTCGCTTAATTCTTTAAGCGAATACATCCGGCTTTTATAACCATACACCACTAACACCAAGAAAGAAACGGAAATTCACAAACCATCTCAAAACCCGAAAACGCACTTGAAGAGAAAAACAGAAACACAGCGGCAAATGACAGCGCAGATAAGTAATTTTGGAGCTATTTTCGCGATACGACTTGTAGCATTGGATATACTTCAAATTTGAAACCGAATTGAGATTTGACCGCTGGATCCTCTGTTCCGATCGCACGGACTTTAGCTTCATCTTTAGCTTCCACGATCGCCAATCCCCATGATCCTTTCGGATCCAAAACAGGCCCGAAAACAACAGCTACACCTCTCGCAGCATAGTCAGTCCAATACTCACTATGAACTTTCAACACCTGCGCTTCCGCATCAGTCATATCTTGGGCAAAAGTTACTCGAGGCGCAATCAGCTTATACAAATAGAAACCCATGCTAAACCCCTACTTGAACAGATATTACTAGACACCGTGTCGATTAAATACGCACTCATCGATTCAGACTATGACATTCTCTCTAAAGCTGTCCGAGCAGTCTCTTCAGTGCCAGGTAGAGGCGAATAGGCGGTGATCGATAGATGTCGTCAAATTGTCGTTGCAGGTCTGCCGATATTGTATCTATCTTCCTAGAAAGCTCATCATTGGA
>DASQZS010000335.1:0-6516 GCA_035638535.1 Candidatus Acidiferrum sp. | reverse complement strand
ATGGGACAAGGTGGCGTGTCTCTTCTGTTGATTTCTTTTCGATATTTGGAACGATTATGACAACGCCAAGGTCTGTCGGAGGCTGCAAAGTGGTAAAATTTACCTGTTTACTGGTCGGGTTGAGATAGGCGATGTTGAATCCGCCCAATGCAGAAGCGGAAACATTGTCCATGTGATGTGACGGTTCTGCCGCTCCAGCCATTTCGACTATCCTACGTCCGTCTAATTTTAGATTCAACAGGTGATTTGCGCAAAGAACTGCGCCAACAGACTCAGCTCCGGAAAGCCCCAGCCCCTTCCTAGGCGGAATTTCAGCGTTGATTTTCACGGCATAACCGTCAGATTTTCCGAATATACTTAGGAGGTTATCGAGTGCTTTACCCGCAGCGTTGATGTTAGGGTCACTCGTGGCGTCATTTTTGTAGGTTCCCTGCAATTCGATAGAGCGTGTGCCCATAGGGCGTAGGACGACTTCCACCTTCAACTGTGGCATCTGCAAAGCGATAGAGTGAACATCGAAACCCGGTCCCAAATTTGCGCTTGAAGCTGGGATAGAGGCTGTGACAGATGAGAACTTTCGACTTATCTTCCGATGTTTCAATTTACGCATTCTTTCCCTCGCCTATACGTTAAGGGAGTTCCATTTCGTAGGACTATAGTCACGCGTTTCTGCGCCAGCGATTATCGATACTCCTTGATCAGTTTGGGAAATAGCTTCATTATTTTTCCAACATTTTTTGGAGGGGTAATGTCGCATACTGCAAATTGTTGTATACCAGCCTTGCTAAATTCCTCCACGATTTCTTTCACTTCATCTACTCCCCCGACCGCCATTGTCTTGTGAACGTACTCATCAGGTATTGAGGATGCAACTTTCAATACGTTGTTTATGTTTTCTCTGGAAATTTTGAGATGCTGATACTGTTCAATTAGGGATTCGCCTCCAAGACTGCGGAGAACACTGCGTTCCGTTAGCAGACCTGCTTTCGCGCCCAGCAGGGCCTTCTTTTTTTCCTCTGAGTTTCTTGGAAAAGCCACCATGAGATGTGTGCTGGATTTTATTTTACTCGGGGATCGCCCAGCTGATCTCGCTGATTCGGAGATGATCCGCCATCTTTGCCTAAACGTTTGTGGAGTGTTAAGCCAACCATACCAACCATCACCGTATTTACCAACAACTTCGAGAGCTCTTTTTGCAGCCATAGCGCCAATATAGATTGGTGGATGAGGTCTCTGCGTTGGTGGTTGGTCCAGATGAGCTTGGTTGAGAGTGTAGTATGTTCCGTTGAAGTTCGTTTGTTGATCGATTGAACTCTCCCACAGCAGAGTGATGACCTGAATCGCTTCTTCCATTCTCTTAGTTCTTACGTCCGGTGATTCCCAAGAAAGACCGAACGGGAGAATGTTCATTGCTTCGCCTGCTCCGATTCCAAGAATAGCGCGACCTTTCGATACAGCATCCAAGCAGGCAACCATATGAGCTGTGCGCGTTGGATGAGTACGTTGAGTATCGGTTACGCCTGAACCCAAACGGATTTTTTTCGTTCTAGCAGCAATTGCTGAGAGCATTGTCCATGGCTCAAGTCTCTCGCAGTCTACGTCAACATAATGATCTGGAACCCACACAGCATTGAATCCTGCTTTTTCAGCTGAAATTGCATCCTCGAGACACCCTATAGGATCTACGCCTGAGGCCACGAAAAAGAAATTGACGGAAGTCACAGTATTCTAACCAAAAGTCTACCTGACAGACTTTCTTTTTAAGTTGTGTCACATTTCTGGGGAACCAGACTTTCGAAGGTGGCTATGTCGAGTCCAAGAATCGCTTATCGTGTCAGTAAAGTCTCCGCCGACCCTTTCAGATTGGCGCTTGAGCTTCCAGAAGACGTGATCCGTCTAACGGTCGGTGAGCCAGATTTCGAGACGCCAGAAGTGATTAGGGAAGCAGGTAAAAGGGCCATCGATGACGGGGCGACACATTACACACCGATTACGGGGATTGATGATCTTCGTAAGGCAGTAGCACAAAAACTCGTCAGAGAGAATAAGGTAAAGTACGATTATGAAGATGAAGTACTCATTACTCCTGGGTCTTCTTCAGGAATCTACCTAGCACTTCAATCACTCCTCGATCCAGGGGATGAAGTGCTCGTTCCGGATCCAGGGTGGTTTCACTATGTTACGTTAATCGAATTGAGTGGAGGTAAACCGATTCCACTCCCGATAACTCCGGGATCAAATACCCCTCTGAATCTTGACGACTTAGATCGATTGGTCTCTAAGAGAAGTAAAGCTCTGATTTTGAACAGTCCGAGCAATCCGACTGGAACTGTTTTATCAGAAGACACCATAAAAGCGGTTGGGGATTTTGCAGAAGAACATGATCTAACCATTATATCAGATGAAATTTATGAGCGAATAATTTATGCACCGAACGTGCACTTCAGTCCCGCATCGCTTTCTAAACTCAAACCGCGCACGTTGACATTTAACGGATTCTCTAAAGCCTATGCTATGACTGGTTGGAGAATAGGATACGTAGCTGGGCCCTCTGACATACTAGAGAAGATGATTGCTCTTAACGGCTACATTCTAGTTTGCGCAACTTCCATGTCACAGCGAGCAGCACTTACTGCGCTCACCGAGCCACGAGCGGAGGACTCGGTTAAGAGTATGGCATCTAAATTCGCAGAGCGCAGAGAGACAGTATTGGAAAAACTGAGTGCTCTTCGAGGCCTCAAGATTTACGCTCCTCAGGGTGCCTTCTATACTTGGATTGATGTGTCAGGAACAAGCCTGTCAGGCGAACAGTTTTCCCACAAACTGATAATGGAAGAAAAAGTGGGGGTTTTACCAGGAATTTTGTTCGGTGCACGAAACAGTAAGGCCGTCCGAATTTCATTCGCGACTTCGGAAGATAAGCTGAAAGAAGCGTTGGAGCGATTCAGTAATTTTGTTAAACGATATGCATCAAGCTAAGTTTAGCCCATAGAGTTTGTTGGCGTTCTCGAATAGGATCTTGATAGCCATCTGACGCGCAGTCTCGTCGCTAAAGAGCCCATCCTCGCACAGTTGACTCAAACATTTTGAGAGCACGTTCTTTCCGACCTTAGCGCCTAACCAGTACAGTTCAGGCAGATTGAATCCGTCAGATCCGTACATGATCTTTGAGGTGGGAGCAATTTGTAAAATCTCTTTCAACCTCTCGCTTCCAACAAGATTCAGGTAAGGAATCGTTAATGAGAAATCCAAGAAGACGTTTGGGAGTAGCGAAACGATCCAGGCAGCGTTCTGGTTGTTAGGAAAGCCAGAGTGGACCAATACAACGGTGGCGTGTCTAAGTTTCTCATCCTTCAAAAGGTCGTACAAGAGCGCTGGATCGCACTGATCCATTACAATATCGTAATCGCCTACTCCTGTGTGGAACTGCATCGGAATATCCAATTCGACCGAAAGTTCTAAGGCTCGAATTATTAGAAAATCTCGAAGAGGCTTAACTTTAGGTCCAAACCATGCTCCCTCAGCCGTACCATTCTTAGCTTGCAAGAATTCATTCTTGGCTACCTCAGTCGGCACTCGTCTTATCCTGAGGCCGGTACGATACGCGATGATAGTCTTCAAACCAACATGGTGTTTACTTTTAATCGCTTCGCGTATACCTGATTCATACTCAGTGCAGAAGTTGTTGAAGTTCTCGTGTCGCTCAAGTAATTCACTGATGAAGGTTTCCAGGCGGAAAATGCTGACAACTTTAGCGGGGAAGCGACTTAAATCATTCTGTGAGAGAGGCGGGTATCCACCGTCCATCACTAGGCCGCTGATGTGTATGTCTTCAAAGAGTTGTTTGACGTAAGTATTGAAGTCTCTCGCCCTCGCATTGCGGTTCTCTGTGACCGCCGTGAGGTTAGGTGGGCAATTGTAGAATTTTGCGAGCATTGATATTAGGTATTTGAAGTAGGGTTGTTCCCGGTAGATTTCATAGAGCCTTTCGTGCGATCTGCGAATCTGGGTTTCACTCCCGTTTGACTGTAGAAAATTTGGTTGGACAGCCATGCTCGCATGGCGTGCGAATTCGTCTCCGGTTAGCGTAGTTGGAGTTTCAAGATATGAGTGGCAATGCGCGTCGACGATCGGGGTTGCAGATAAATCAATTAACCTGGACATTGATCTCCACTCCGTATTCGATCTGCGTGAACTTCTAATAATACCACCGGAAGGTACCATTGATCCCTATGCCTTTCCGACACGGCGTAGTATCGTCTTCGCATCCCCTTGCCTCGAAGGCCGGAGTTGAAGTTCTGAAGAAAGGAGGAAACGCTGTGGACGCCGCCGTTGCCACGGCGCTGACGCTCGGTACTGTGACGCCGGCATTTTGTGGGATCGGAGGAGGCGGTTTTGCGTTGATATGGTTGGCTGACGAGAGGAAGACAATATTCATAGACTATAGAGAACAAGCGCCACAGGCTGCTTCCGAGACTATGTTCACATTGACTGCGGACGGAGTCTCGGGAAACGAGAATTCCATGGGATACAAGTCCATCGCTGTTCCTGGGACTGTTGCAGGACACTCCTTCATGGTTGAGAGATTCGGTCAGTTGAAAAGGAGGCAACTGTTTGAAGCAGCAATTCGTCACGCAAGAAAAGGATTCACAGTTAGCAGAACTATGGCGGAAGCTTGGAGCACTAGTTACCATAAACTTGAACCGTTCAAAAGCTCGAGAAGCATCTACCTCAACAAGGGTACGCCGTTCAAGCGTGGCAGAAAAATTCGGCTCGCTCAACTTTCTAGAAGCCTCTCCTCAATAGCTGCGCGCGGTCCGTCAGAATTCTACAACGGATCTATCGGAAGGAAACTAGTTGAGGATATGGAAGCTAACAACGGATTAGTGACCGCTGACGATCTGAAACGATTCAAACCCATCATGAGGGAACCGATCAGAGGATCTTATCGTGGTTTCGAAATTATTTCAGCACCGCCGCCGAGTTCAGGCGGTGCAATCATAATCGAAGCCCTCAATATCCTCGAGAATTTTCAGTTCGAACACAGGGACGCTAAATCACCGCGAACATTGCGTCTAACGGCGGAGGCTCTGGTAAGAGGATTCATCAACTGCCGAGCTAACATATGCGACCCAGCCTTCGCACAAGTTCCAATCGAGACGTTAGTATCGAAGAATTTTGCACAAAAGCTTGCAGGAACAATCGATGAAAACAAAGCGTCACATTTGGTTGATCCAGTGAACATTTCAGGTGTCCCAACATCAAATACAAGTCACCTTTGCGTTATCGACTCCGAACGTAATGTTGTGGCAATGACAGAAAGCGTTGAATGTTACTTTGGATCTGGAGTTGTAGTTCCCGGCACAGGCATCGTTCTGAACGATACTATGCACGATTTCGATCCCCGGCGTGGACGATTGAACTCTGTTGCACCCGGAAAAATACCGATGAGCAGCATGAGCCCCACAATAGTCCTTAGAGACGGTAGTCCGTACCTTGCCATAGGATCAGCCGGATCAACACGAATAGTATCTTCAATTTTGCAAACTTTGCTAGGCGTATTGGAATTCGATCTTCCGATGGAGCGCGCGGTTGGTGCTCCCAGAATCCACATTCAAGGTGACGAGATAGAGGCGGAAAGTCGGATTCCGAGGACTTCGATTGATGAACTTCGACAAATGGGTCATCGAGTCAAATCGAAGCCGCGTGAATTATATTTCGGCGGCGTTCACGCCGCCATGATTAGATCAGACGATAGACTGGAAGGCGTTGCAGATCCGAGGAGGGATGGCGTAGCATCCGGCTACTGATGTCAGATACTTGATAGGTAATTGTCAATTTCCCACTGCGTAACCTGTTCGCGATAGTCTCTATATTCCGACTCTCGGACTTTGATGTATTCTTGGAACGCGATTTCACCTAAGCTTTCTCGCACGAACGGATCCCGTTTGGCTTCAGCGATGGCTTCCCCAACGGTGCGCGGCAGGTACTGTATACCTCGCTTCGTAAGCTCCTGATCGCTTAGTCGCGCAGGATCTTCTCTAAGTGGATTTCCGGGATCAAGTTTATTCTTGATACCATCAAGCCCAGCGGCGATCATAGTTCCAATCGCCCAGTATGGATTGCAGGATGGATCTGGGATTCGGTATTCAATTCGTTGCTCGGCCCCGTCTGTATGTGGAGACAACGACGGGATCCTGATTGCCGCTCCGCGGTGATCGTATCCATAGCATACATGGGCGGGTGCCCAACTGCCTGGAAGTAGCCGTTTGTATGAGTTGGATAGCGGTGCCCCGAAAATACAGATTCCATTCATGTGCTTCATCAAACCACCAATGAAATGATACCCACGTTGACTCATAGCACAACCTCGGCTATCAGTCGGGTCGAAGAATGCATTACGATTGGTCTTCGCATCGACTAGACTTAGGTGGATGTGGCATCCGCTACCTGGAGCACCGGCGAACGGTTTAGGCATGAATGATGCGAAGAGACCACGTTTAGCGGCCACACCTT
>DASQZS010000334.1:0-7414 GCA_035638535.1 Candidatus Acidiferrum sp. | reverse complement strand
GAGTATCGCACTGGCTGCAGGCTCCGAGTACGGTGCACCTCTTCCCGTTACAAGTCTCATCCACGAAATGATGGGTGCGATGAAGGTCTTGGGTCGCGGAGAAACCGACCACTCAGCAGTAATTACACTGCTCGAGGACCTTGCTAAAGTGGAAGTGAAAAAAACCACTTAGGGATTGTCGCGTATCAATTCTTTAGTCTCTTGGGAAAGGAGAAGTCGGTAATTTCTTCTCCTTCAATTCTGGATGTTTCTTCACGAGAGTGTCGAAGCGTTTCAGTGCGCCGGGTGGGACCTCCTCAGGATCTATTCTGACGTCTATTATTGACGGTTTTCCAGAGTCGAAAGCGTTCTTCAAAGCGTCCTTTATCTCAGTTGGTCTCTCGACAATTTGTCCATATGCGTGGCAAGCTTCAGCGAACTTTACGAAGTCCATCACGTATGATTGTGTGACGATGTATCTTTCAGGCTCCCACGCACCATACCCGAACTTTTGTCCCTGGATTATCATGCCGAGGTTTCCATCATTCAGTATGAACCAGACAACCGGGATATTGTAGGCTGTAGCTGTATTCACCTCCTTGCTCAGCATCGTGAAGCTTGCATTTCCCACGACGTCCACAACTTGGCGGTCGGGTGCTCCAAGCTTGACGCCGATCGAGGCCGCAACGCTGAATCCCATTGCTGTATGTCCTCCATCTGCGATGAACCCTTTCGGGCTAAGTGTCTGGTAGTATTTCTCAGTCCACGCGAGATTGTTTCCGCAGTCAGCTAGTACAATTGCGTTCTTGTCCAAGAATTTTCGTAGTTCTCTTATGGCTCTCTGGGGTTTGGTTGGGACAGCATCGGAGAGACTTATGGCTTCTGAGTAGTACTGGAGCTCGCCTTTTAGTGCAAGTACCTCTCGTTGTCTTATCTTCTTCCGCTCTTCAAGTTCCTTCAGCTCTGCTGGCGGCAGTCTCAGCATGAGAGCTTTCACTTGGTCGATCAAATCCTGTAGAACCGCTTTGGCGTCTCCAACGATGCCAATTTCGAACGGGTAGTTCTTTCCGATCTCTGTTGGGTCTGTATCGATCTGGATGATCTTCTGTCCGCCGAAGTCTTTGACCCAACCCGCCGTGGTCATCTGATGAAATATCGACCCTATCGCAAGAAGAACATCGGTTTTATCTCCGCGGAAAACAGCGTTAGCAACGTCTTGGCCAAATAGACCGACCACGCCAACTGCGAGTGGATGGTCTTCAGGGAACGAGCCCTTGCCCATTGCAGTTGTGGCTACGGGAGTACCAAGTAATGTTGCAAGCTCAAGAAGTTCTGAAGTCGCTCCTGAAGCGATGATCCCTCCTCCAGACATTATTGCAGGTGAGGCTGCCTTAACAAGAAGGTTTGCGGCTTGTTTGGTGAGTTCAGCATCGCCTCTTATCCTCCCCATCGGCCGGTATTTTTCGGGTGGGCGGATCTCAGCTTCGATCTCTGCTCTTATGACGTCCTGCGCTAGATCGATATGAACCGGGCCCTTTCTTCCAGTCAACATGATTCTGAATGCTCGTCTCATCACTTCCGGAACACTGTCTGGCTTCGTGACAAGTACACTCCATTTTGTAACCTCCTTAAAGATGCCCACGTGGGATATTGATCGTGGACCCCAACCGCTTGCATCTTGAATTCCTCCCCTGCCGAATTGATCGGTCGG
Source organism: Candidatus Acidiferrum sp. (assembly GCA_035638535.1). Lineage (GTDB taxonomy): Archaea > Thermoproteota > Bathyarchaeia > 40CM-2-53-6 > 40CM-2-53-6 > FEN-987. Next base: position 5,724 of record DASQZS010000334.1, on the reverse strand, counting down.
GACGTTGTTCGTGAATGCTAGAACAGCTTGGTTGTCTTGGAAGGCAGGGTGGAGCCCAGATGCCAAATTTACTCCACCTGGACCGACGGTCGCCGCGCAAGCAGCCACCTTGCCACAGGCCCTGAAATAGCCGTCTGCCATGAAACCTGCTCCCTGCTCATGCTGAGTCAGGATTGTTTTGATCTGTGGGTAGTCATAGAATTCGTTAAAGAGTGGAGCAACTCCACCACCTGGTATTCCGAACAGGTACTCTACCCCTTCGTTGAGAAGTGATTCGACGACAAATTTTCCGGCCCGTAGCTTAGGCATATGTGACACCGCGATTAATGCCACTACCCGCAGTTATCAGAGTAGTAAAGCTTGTGTGTAAAATTCAGGATGGAAATTCAATTAATTCGAATCTATCGTTGTTACGACAGACTCGAAAACTGGGAGTTGTCGATATATGCGTTCATGCATTGACCTGCTTGACTACTGCACTAATGTACGAATAAGTAAAGAGAGGTAGTAGCGAGCGAAACCCTGTGCTTAGCTCCTTTTTTCTGGAATCTGTCTGACGCCTTTGTCAGATTAGGCATAGGTTCATTGTTTACTTCTCTACTGATTTGAGTGCGTCCGCTACTGTTCTTAGTCCGAAGTCAAGTTGTTCTTCAGTTATGACTAGAGGTGGCGAGAGTTTCAATACGTTTGCGAATCGTCCTCCAGGCGGTTGCAGAATGACTCCGTGCTTCAACGCGTACTCGACGACTTTCTTTGTTTCCTCCACAGCAGGTGTCTTTTTGGTGTCCTTTACGAGTTCAAGACCGCACATCATACCTAGCCCTCTTGCATCTCCAACAACATCGTAGTCGTCTTTCATTTCGTTCAGACGTTTCATGAACTCTTTGCCCATTTTGGCCGCTCGTTCAACGAGCCCTTCGCTCTTGAGGACCTCGAGGTTCGCTAGACCTGCCGCGCATCCCAACGGGTTGGCGGAGAATGTGCTTGTATGCTTGAATGCTTCCCAAGACGCCATGATCTCGTCTGTGGATATGACAGCGGATATTGGAAATCCGCTTGCTAACCCCTTGCCGCATACGAGGATGTCAGGTTTGATTCCGTAATGTTCAAAGCAGAACCATTTCCCGGTTCTGCCGAATCCAGTGATAATTTCATCAAGCACTAATAGAATGTTGTTTTCATCGCAGATTCTTCTTAATCCAGGAAGGAAGTCCTTTGGTGGCACTACCCACCCCTCATGTCCCTGGATGGGTTCAGGATCATAGTTCCTACTTCTGTAATACCTGACGCTGGGTCCTTTATCATGTGTTCAATGTAGTTCAGACATTGTGTTGAGCAGTCTTCACATGAAACTTTGTCGCCAAAGGGGCACCTGTAACAGTATGGAAACGGAGCATGAAAGACCCCGGGTACAAGCGGTAGTAGACCGGTTCGGTAATGTCGTCTGGCAGTGGCCGATAATGCGAACAATGTCTTGCCGTGGAAGCCACCCTCGAACGCCATTACCTCTATTTTTCTAGAGTGGAGTCTAGCAAGCTTAAGCGCTACGTCAATAGCCTCTCCACCGGTGTTCAGTAGATGAGTACGTTTCAGGGGGCGTGGAACTACTTCGCTGATCTTGATTAGAAGTTCAGCTCTTGTAGGATGAGGTGCTTGAGCGGGAGGTGTATGTGTAAGGAATTCTGCTTGTTTTCTTATCGCCTCAACAATTTTAGGATGGCAATGCCCCGCGATACCAACGCAAAAACCTGCTGTGAGGTCAACATAGACGTTGTCATCAACGTCAATGACGTTTGCTCCGCGTGCCTGCTTCCAAGATGTTGGTATCTCACCCATTCGAACAGGGGAGAGGGTGGGTGTCTCATACTCGCCCAATACGTCCGCGATCTTCTTGGAGTTTGGTCCCGGAGGATCAACTTGAACGCGAGGTAGGAGTTTTCCTAGCTGATCATAGACTTGCAAGACGAATCCGTAGTTCTCTTTGCCACTGGTCAACTAAAACCTTTGGTCTGCTTCTCATATCGTAGTTACCGAACTGTTTCTTGTACAACGCACTTGCCAAGATCATGAATGTCAGATCAGGCGGTGTTTATGTCAAGACGGTCTTGGACTGTTTGATTTTACTCGAAAATTATTGGTCTTATGGGGGAACCTGAACCGCCTTTAATCTTGAGTGGGAGTGCGATGAATATGCCGATTGTGGGTGTCTTTTCTAAGTTCCTCAGACCTTCAATTATGAATATCTGGTTCGGCAGGAAGTATTTCATGTGTCCGAAATTGTGTTTTAGTTGTCCATCGATCACACATTCATCGCATCCTGCTGTATCGGACCCGACAGCTTTGACTCCGGCGTCCGCAAAATATTTGCAGACTGCTGCAGATAAGCCAGGCATATTCTTGCCCCACCACTCTCTTTTCGTAGGATTAGCGGAATTGGCTTGATAGTATTTTTCCCAACCGAACTGAAGAATTATGATATCGTTCCTTTCAAGTCTGAATCCTGCTCGCTTTTCCGTTTCCTTTATGGTCTTTAGTGGTACCTGTTCGCCGGCTTTGAATTTGTAGTGCCTTAGATCATATTTTTTTGATAATCCAATTAGGGTATCAACAGAGTATCGGTCGATAGTGGCTTTGGGCATCGTGCGGATTAAGTGCGCTGGAGCGTCAACATGGGAGCCGGTATGCTCCGACATCACGAGCGTTTGCGCAAAATAGCCGTTTTGCCGGAAGTTTCGCGCGTCTTCAACAATACTCATCGTGGGATGCGTGGACCACCCCGGCATATTAGTTTCGAATAATGGAGAAGCATCAATCGCTCTTAGCGATCTCAAAGACTTCAAAATCAGTTTCAGATCACGATATGATGATTTTCGACTTTCAGGTCTCATTGTTGAGGAATCTCCTTGAAGACGAAATCTAAATCAATTCCGCGAGACATGCTTTTTTGATTCTGTATAGTCGCATGAAATTGTTCCTGAAGGGCTTTCACATTCATGGTTGCATGTTCCTGTTTTCCCATCCTTGCTTGAAGATACCAAAATCGGTGACTTTCGTCGCAAGATGTTCCTCAACTGCTTTCATGTTGAGCTCTACTCCCAAACCAGGTCGATTGGGTATTACCATTTCGCCGTTCTGAATCGAGAATTGGTACGTTAAGAGGTCTTTTCGCCATTCAACATCAAATTCGTCGAAACTTTCTTGAATTTCAAAGTTTGGAATACAGGCGTCTAATTGAAGGCAAGTAGCAGTTGCCAATGGCCCTTCTGCTTGATGCGGAGCAACAAGCACGTAATGTGCCTCCGCCATCGCGCTAATCTTCTTCGTTTCCATTAATCCGCCGCAATTAATTATATCTGGCTGAATTATGTCCACCGCCCCACTCTCTATCAGCGGAGCAAAACCATATTTTGTTAACACCCTTTCGCCAGTCGCAATTGGAATGTTCGTTTTATCTGCAACGTGTTTTAGGGCCTGCAAGTCTTCAGGTGGAACGGGTTCTTCGAACCATCTAGGATTGTATTCTTCAATCATTTTCGCGATACGCACGGCCGTTTCCGGAGTAAATCTCCCATGTCCTTCGATCAATAATTCAATGCTTTCGCCAACAGCCTCACGAACAGTCTTGATTATCGCCACTGCGCGACTTATCTGATCAACATCACCGCTCAGATACATTGTTCCAAACGGATCGAACTTTAGCGCCTTGTAACCCTTAGCTACTACTGTCTTTGCTTTTCTCGCATAATCGTCTGGACTAACAGCGTGAGTGTACCAGCCGTTTGCATAGACCTTAACTTTATTCCTCATAGCACCTCCAAGAAGCTCGTATATCGGTGCCCCATGGATCTTTCCAATAATATCCCAACAGGCAGTTTCCACAGCGCTCATTGCTGTAATGTTAACAGCAGAGTTATTCCGCGAAAACGAATCCCTGTACCACTCATTCCAAATCTTTTCAACTTGGACAGGATCCTTTCCAATGAAGAAATTCCTCTTCTCTTCGAGTTCTGAAATTACGGCTGAACTTTCTAGGTAAAGTGTTGCCTCGGATAAACCGATCAAACCAGTGCTCGTTTCGAGCTCAAGAAATACCCAGCGTTTCCACGGATTACCTATCAAATGTGTTCTAAAATCACGAATTTCCAATCAAGTGACACTTTCGCTTAGGTCTTCTCTCAAACTTATGAGTTATTTGGAGACGAGCCTCCTCGATGACTACGATTGTAGGTAGCATGCAGGACGACAGATCTCACGTAAGCTAGGTCACAAATCCTCGTGCTCCTGTCTTTAGTACTCGAACGCTTGAAAGCTATCGGTGTAAGACTGTTAGCTACGATTGATGGAGAAAAACCGTGTTTCTCCAAATAGTTTAGGGTCGCGCGTATCCCTAGGAGTGAAGTTGTGACAATTTCTAACTTGGCTGAACTCTGTTTCTCTCTGAAAAGTCGTGGAGACTGTTCAACAATTGTCTTCAGGAATGCTCTTCCTGTAACTCCACCGTCTCGTGAAATGGATAACCATTTCCTAGTCCTAGCCTGATACTTAACCGGCATTTGTGGTGGATTAGATATTACGACATCGACCTTGCGCTCGAGGACAAGACTACTCTTGATATCGCAAAGTACTGGCCGCACGATGCTAGATACTCCATTAATTGTCGCGTTGAAGTTGGTGTCGCTTATCGCGTGTGGATTCATGTCCACCGCATAGACGAACTTCGCGCCAAGCTTTGCAGCAATTATAGATAGGATTCCACAGCCACATCCTAGGTCGGCCACGACCGATCCTTTGGGCACGTCTAGGTTTTCGGCAAGTAGGCAGGTCAATGAAGAGGGTGTCATAACGTGCTTTGAGTTAACGCGTATCCGCAGCGGTGGTTTATCATTATCGTGAAGACTGACTGCCAAAAAAATCATGTTTTTCATTGAAACGAGTTCGGATACAAATGTCTGTTATTTAGATACTCTTGCGTCCAAGATTTTCGTAAGGCGTTAAGTTCGGCCTTTTAATTTTGTGAAGTGCGATTAGCCGCGTTCTCTTAAGCAGGATGGGATCAGTGGATAAGTGATGATTCTTTGAAGCCATCGCAAGGCGTCTTGAATTGGTTACTGGATCCTAGGCAGCCTGCCGTCAGGTATCATACGTTGTTGCGGCTGTTGGATCATCAGGAGGATGACTGGGAAGTTCGGACTGCCTATTCATCTCTTACTCGAATCGGATGGGCGCATAACATCTTGGTGTCGCAGAAGTCTGGAGGTTTCTGGGAATCACGTAAAGATCTCTACAGACCGAAATATACTGCAACGATTTGGCGTCTTATCGTTCTCGCTGACCTCGGGCTGACCGGTAAAGATCCGCGGATCAAGCGACCGTGCGAATTTTTCCTTAACGAGTATACTCGACCGGACGGAGGGTTCGACGACTCCACTAATCCGTTATCAAGAAGTGAAGTATGTTTAACGGGGAATTTAGCGAGGACGTTGGTACGTTGTGGATATTTCGGAGATGCCCGCGTTCGAGCTGCCTACGATTGGTTTGTGGATAACCAGATGGACGATGGTGGGTGGCATTGTTTCATTGAACGGGCAGCGGGCAGAGGAACTCTGGACTGCTGGGAAGCGTTGAGCGCCTATTCGGTTCTCCCGCGAAGGAAGTGGACGAGGCGGATTAGGCGTTCGATTGAGAATGGCGCAGAATTTTATCTTGAAAGGAAGCTATTCCAGG
>DASQZS010000333.1:0-3179 GCA_035638535.1 Candidatus Acidiferrum sp. | reverse complement strand
TGAGAAAGTCGAATACGACGACCTCTCAGATGTGCTCAAGTGTCGAATCGTTGCCAGCATAGTTGGTAAGAAAATAGAAGCCTAATCCCAGGTGGCAAGATGCAAACTGGTATTGTTGAGTTACCGAGCTATTTCAAAGGCATCGGAGAGATAGAGAAGCAACTCGACAGGACCAACATAAAAATCCTAACTGCAATGTGGAAATATGGACCACGGAACTTACTTGAAATCTCGCGAAGAACCGAGTTACCGTTCACATCGGTCTATCATCGAGTAGCAAAACTAGAAGCAAAGTCAGGCCGAATCGTATATCTCCTGCCAGAAACCTCCAAACTCGGATTAATCAGAATAGTAGTTTTGGTAGCGTCAAAGCCTGGCTTGGAAGATGCGGTCAAGACCGCGCTTAAGATTCCGAAATTCTGGCGAGTAATAAACAAGTGTGAAGGTACCTTCACATACCTATCCAGTCACGCAGTTCCTGTCGAAATGTTGAAGGATTTCAAGGAGTACATTCAAACGCTTGAGGATATAGGATTAATCACGCAATTCAGATTAATCCTCACGGGAGATTCCGTTCCCACGTTCCCGAACTTCGAGTACTACAACCCAGACCTGATGCAGTGGACTTTTCCATGGGGAACTTGGCTCGCGAAAATCAAAGACTGCGAACCTGAACTTGAGATCCGCGATCCCGAAGAATATACCAACCTCGCCGATGAGAAAGATATGATGATAATAGACCAGCTCGAAGAGAATGCTCGAAAACGCTTAGCTGACATAGGGAAAGCTCCCTTCATGAACAGTTCCCTGCAAGTCGTAAAATATCACTGGGACGAACGACTTGCCCCAGCAGGCCTGGTTAGATGCTTCGCCTTCGACGTCTATCCGTACCCAGCCGAGGTTTGCTCCTACCATGAGGTAATGCTGGAATTCGCTAACCCTGTAGCCATGAACAAGTTCTTCTCTGTCGCCCGAGACCTCTTCTTCATTCTGACTGTGGAGAAGGTACTGAAGAGTAACGCGCTCTTAGTCCTCACATACATATCTAACTCACAACTCTCCAGCATGTTCACATTCTTCTCGGAACTCACCACCAACGGCATACTCGGTTCATTTTCAGCTGTACGATTGGAGTTCTCTGCAAGAGACACCCAAAGTATTCCCTCGGAATTATTCACCGACCAGAAAGGCTGGGTTGCAGACTTTCGCAAATGCACAGCGGAACTCGTCACGTTGGTCTCCCAAAACACGGTCACCGCACGCATCAAGAATAAAACCGGAAACACATTCTCTGATAACCTCAATGACATCGGTTTGAGCGGCTCGGGGAATGAACAAAGATGACTTTGGTCATCAAACCGGTAAAACTGAACAAGTCTGTGTACGTGCGAGTGCCCAACGATTTGGCAGACATGATCGGCCTGACGCAGACAGATCATTTCACTTTGAAATTACAGGATGAGGACGGAGAGTTTCGTTTAGTTTACACGATTCAGAAATCCGAACCTGATCAGACTGAACGCAGAATAGCTCGATCAATAATACCAACCCACTAATCCGTTCAGTACCGAAAATATGTCATTCCGTAACGAAGTACGCGAACTATTTCTTGACCAGTCCGTCTTGAAACTTGATACTCGCGTGACTTCCGTCGCAAAACGGTTTATTGCTGGAGGCTCCGCAGCGACATAGAGTTACACGATTTCGCCTCTCGTACTTCGCCCCATCCTGAGATTCAACTGTGATACCCCCACGAACCCAGAGTGGCCCGCTGCATTGGAGCGCCGGATCCTCAACCACTCCGATCGAAGGAGGAAGCATATGCTCAATTTCCTTACCTGTTCGCTTATCATGCAAAACCAAACGACCCGACGGGCAATGCATTGCTTCACGAATCACCAGATCCTGAACCCTTGCATTATCTGTAGCTTCGATCAACGACCAAATCTTTCCTTCAGGATCACAGAAACGTGCAAAAGCACAGAGATTCTCAGCATCACTCAATACCATCGTTGGGCCATCGAAACTTTCGGTTTGATCCGCAAACGCAGCTCGCGAAGCAGTCTCAGTTCCATCAAAATGAACACGTGAGTGGGCCCCATCGCAGAATGGTTTATCCTTAGATTGACCGCAGCGACAAAGACAATTGTTAGACTTTAGACTAAACGTTCGTCCCTCAACCCAATCCCACGAAAACCCCTCTTTATTCGGAGTGATCACTTGGACTGCGACGGGTAGTTCTCCGGAGACTTCGTACGGGCCATCCTTAGTTATGGTGATCTTATGCCCTCGAGAATCGGTCAATCAACATCAGCTATAACGTCTACATCGACCTAATTTTCACTTTCGGCCCGTAACATCGAGCCTATATCCGCAAACCCACAATATCTCCACCGATGATCACCTATGCCCCTGTCCTATGTTCTGGTGAATGTGGAATTAGGTTCGGAAGAGAAGGTGCTCAAAGAAGTTCGTGACGTGCCGCATGTGAAGGAATGCCGTCGCGTATACGGAACCTACGACATGATAGTGAAGGTTGAAGCAGACTCAATGGATGAGCTGAAAGAGATCATCACATGGAAAATACGACGGCTACCAGGCGTCCGATCAACCCTCACAACCATAGTCATAGACTAAAACTCCACATCTGCCCATAGCGGTTAGTCAAGCGATCCGAATAGCCGTTTGCACGCGCACGCGCGGGGAGGGTAGGAGGGGGGAGGCTTAGTTTTGTGGGGACAAGTGTGCTTTGCTGTGCAGAGAACTTTGGCGAAAACGATCCCCAGGGATTCTCAGCATTCGACTTGAGGAATCGTCGTCATCCTCAATACGTTTGGCTTAGAAGCGTTTGATTACCTCATCAGTAAAGAGGCCTACCGCTTCGGATTCATACTTAGCCTCGAAGTTCACAATCAAATATTCTATGCCCGCATCCCTGAGAGCTTCGATCTCTTGACATACATCCTCAGGCGTCCCATAAATCGCCATTTCCTTGATGCGTTCGGGCGGTGTCTCCTCGAATAATTCAGCTAGGTGTTTTTCTGCTTCGTCTCTGCTTTTGCCGATCACTACTCTGGAGAGTTTTGTTTTGAGGATTTCATTATAATCTCTTCCATTGGTTTTGCAGTGTTCGCGAAGAACGTTCAGCTTGTGTTTGACTGTATTTGGGGAGCCGAAGA
>DASQZS010000332.1:0-2772 GCA_035638535.1 Candidatus Acidiferrum sp. | reverse complement strand
TACAGTAGCCGATATTAACGCGACAGGCTCCAGAAAAACCGCCACCGAGATCATGAAACTCGGAAGAAGATGTAGCCTCCTAAAATGCAACGTGGCGGACCCAAGGGATGTGGATCACATGGTAAAAGAAACACTAAGCACCTTCGGGCGAATTGACATTTTGGTCAACAGCGCGGGAGTATCAAAAATTGAGGGACCCGCTGCCCGTTTGACAGAAGAGGACTGGGACGACGTCATCCGAGTCAACCTGAAAGGGACCTTCCTTTGCTGCCAGAAAGTGGGGAGAGTTATGATTAAACAAAGATACGGGAGGGTAATTAACATTGGATCTATCGATTATCAGGCGGCTCTACCCCAGCTTGCAGCTTATTGTGCTAGCAAGGGAGGCGTGGTAAGCCTCACAAAATCACTAGCTACAGAATGGGCCCGATACAACATAACCCTAAATGTCATTGCACCATCGGAATTTGAAACCCCGTTACTCGCAAGATTCGCCAAAGGTCAAGAGAAAGAAATGCGAGCCAAATGGTTGGAAAGATCGCCCATTCCTCTAGCACGAGGGTTCATAGGAAAACCCTTTGAGATCGTCGGAGCAACCATTTTCCTAGCGTCTGGCGCTTCAAGCATGGTGACGGGTCACGTGCTCCATATCGACGGAGGCCTCTCGGCGATTTGACTTGGAGATGTTGAGAGAATGCCCCGCTGAGAAATGCACTAACGAGCCAATCGTTGATCGTTTACTTCACATATCACAAGCCCGATGGATGAAGGCGAAAAGCTTAGGCAAGTTCACTGCTTAGTTCTGATCGTCACTTAATTCTCAGTGTTTACAGATTCCACCGGTCACGTTGATAGCTTGCCCTGTCATAAATTCTGCTTCATCGGACGCCAGGAACACAACTAATTTTGCGACGTCTTCGGGTTCTTCGATCCTGCCTAGCGGTGTTAATTCAATCATCTTCTGTTTCATAGCCTCAGGTGAAATTCCTCTCAGCTTTGCTTCCCATTGCAACTCGCGCTCCTGCATACTCGTATTGACAAAACCTGGACATACTGCGTTCACGTTAATTTTGTACTTAGCAAATTCATCAGCAAGTGCCTGAGTTAGATCTACGACTGCGAACTTGGATGCGGAGTAATAGGCCAAGACCGAGACACCGATCTTTCCGGCCATGGATGCGGTATTGACGATCTTTCCTCCTGTTCCCTGCCTTATCATTTGTTTTCCAACATGTTTGCAACAAAAGAAGACCCCTTTCGCGTTCACATCCATATTGTAATTCCATTCTTCTTCGGTCAAATCAACCGCCCAATTCATTGTAGAAACGCCCGCATTCGCGCATAGTATGTCGATACGACCAAAAGTGCTGACGGTTTCTTCTACTGCATGTTTCACTTCGTTTTCCGATCTAACATCGACTCTTACCGAACGGTATTTTCCACCAAAACTTGTAAGCTGATTGCATGTTTCCTTTGCGGAATCTTCCTTAATGTCAGCAACCATGATGCTTGCGCCTTCGCTTGCCAGAGCTTTGCATATTGCTCGACCGATACCTGATCCACCACCGGTTACGATGGCGACTCTTCTGTCTAGTCGTTTCATGGGAGACCAATCGTACTGATGTCTATTCGGTTGCCGAGTTGAGTCAGAGTTTCGTTTATTCTGGTGGTATTTCTTTGAAGGCCATCACTATGTCGATTCCGTCCTTCTTCTTGCGGTATGCTCTTGCTCCCTCGAATAAGATCAACGCAGCGATTATGGGCGCAATGGTTGCACCGGCTGCAAATCCAAGGGATGATCCGAGGTAACCGTAAGTCATGACCGGGAATAATTCGGTGTAGATTCCGAATAGCCAAATTAATGTCACTCCTAGGCCACAGATCGAAATCAGGGGCCAACCGCCCACGGTCTTCCCGAGCCAGCCTGGTAAGGGTTTGACCAGTCTCTCGTAGAGGTCTCGTTTAACGAATGGTAGTAGAAAGGCTGCTAATCCTGGGATGAGGTATGCGACTTCAACTGCAATGGCGGAGTTGAGATAACCTGTGAGAAGTCCCGGTCCATACCAGTAAAGGTATTCCGTTGCGATAGCCAGTACGCCTACAGTCAAAACTGCGTAGTGTGGAGAGTGGAAGCGGTCATTCACGTTGGCGAACTTGTGTGGAATTACTCCATCAAAACTTAGAGCAAATATGATCCTGCCGAACATAACGACCGATTCAAGGGCGACCAGAAAGTTTCCTACGGCGACGCCTAAATTGATTAAGAAACCTACGTAGGGGTTCGTGGCTAGCGCGATGAAAAATGTTAGTGTCGGTTGTACTGGTAGGGACCCTAACGCTCCTGTATTGAATAGGTAGCTTACTCCGTTTACAAAGTTCGCTCCCATAGTATAGTAGGTTAATTCTGATTCCAAGAACAGGAAGACCATCGTTATCGCTACTGCGAGTATGAGTGCTCTCGGGATCGATTTTGATACTTGTTTTGTCTCTCCTGCTGCGTACGTGTTGAAGTTGAAACCAGAATAGGTAAGAAAACCTAACAGCGGGAAAGCTAGGATTGTGTTGTAAAGAGAGAACGTCGTGAATTGCGGGTTCGTGCTAACTGCTGACACTACCGATGAATATGTTACATTATAATTTGTTAAGGATGAATCCACGCTTAATTGGAAGGCTGAAGGACTCACGGATACTAATGCACCCAGGAACAATGCAAGCATTGCCACGAAAAGTATGAAGCTAATTCGATTCACTTTTTTGTACGCGTCGACACTT
>DASQZS010000331.1:0-4147 GCA_035638535.1 Candidatus Acidiferrum sp. | reverse complement strand
GTAGCCTTTCTCAACACGTTTTGTGTAGTCCAGTCGTAGGTGTCTGAAATATTCTGCTAAGAGGCTCGGCTGGAATCCAGACTGTTCGGCGGTGCGGTCTATGATTCGCCCGAGATTCGCGTAACCATATTCAAGCGATTCTTTGACTAGGCTGACGATCCTATCTACGTCGACTTGGTGCTCTAGGAGACTCGTGCGTACTGCTGAGACTGCGAAGACGGCGGGCTGTTTAGTGATTGACCACCATTCTTCACCCAAATCGAAGATTTTTCGTCGGTCGTTTGCGGCGGATGCTGCCAGCGCTTCGTTTCCTATAACCAAAGCATAGGGGGCTTCCTGGAGTAGTTGGTCGATTGATGTGAAATTGGATTGGATGAATTCAGTGTTGATTTTCTTTTTTCGAAGGATAACATCAAGCATCCGTGCCGAAGTTTCTGTGTAGTTTGTGATTGAGATTTGATCGCCGTCACGGATTTCGTGATCTTTTCTGGCTATTACTATTGTGCTCAGTGCGGGTCCTTCGCTGTGGACGGATAAAGCAGGAACGGGTGTTAGTTGGTCTCGGTGATGTTGTATGGCTATTGATGAAATGGGAGCGAAGTCCAGTTCTTCGCGGAGTAGGGAGTTGAGGAGTTCTCGTGGTGTTGCGGACGTCAGCCGTACGTCGTTCGGAGGCTTGTGTTCGAGGTAGTAGAAGGCAGGGTCGTTATGTATGAATGATATTCGTCCGATCTTGAGCAATAATTGTTGTTGCACCTAGAATCGTTGTCTTAAGTTGTAGAAGGTGTCGCGTTCGGCTGGTTTACGCCCTATTTCTCTGACCATCTCAATCAATTCCTCTGTTGTTGTAGTTCCCTCTACGCCTGTTGCTTTGAAGATTTTCTCTTGGTAGGCAGTTCCGACCAGATCGTTTCCTCCATAAGTTAGTGCTGCTTGTGCCACGTGTTTTCCTAACGATACCCAGTAGACTGAGATGTTGTTTATGCTCCCGGCCAAGAGCAATCGTGAGACGGCGATGACTCGCAGATCGTCTAACGGCGAGCTTGGACCTTGAACGCCACCTGAGCTGAGTAGTTCGGTGTTTTCGGGACTATACTTTAGAGGAATGAATGACAGGAATCCTGGTGCTCTATCCTGGAGGTCTCGGAGTTTCAGGATGTGGTCGACACGATGTTCCGGGGTTTCGACGTGTCCGTAGAGCATAGTTGAGTTGCCAGGTATGCCGAGTCTGTGGGCTTCTTCCGCTACCTGAAGCCATTCTTCTCCGCTGCACTTCGGCTTTGTACTGATTTTGGATCGCGCCTCTTCAGCGAAAATTTCTGCTCCACCACCGGTGCTGGCGTCCAATCCTGCTTCCTTCAGGCGACTCAATACTTCTTTGGTGCTGTTCCGAGTTATCTTGGCGATGAAATGAATCTCGGCGAGTGTGAGAGCTTTGACGGTCACTTGCGGGAACTTTCGTTTTATCGTGCTGATCAATTCTTCGTAATATCCGAGTGGGAGTTCGGGATTAAATCCGCCAACGATGTGTATCTCAGTTGCGCCTAGTTTGACACCATCGGTCACCTGTTCGAGTGCTTTTTCGACAGTCAACGTGTAGGCGCGTGGATCGGTGATGTTCTTTTTGTAAGGGACATAGAAGGCACAGATCGGACATCGTGCGACGCATACGTTGGAATAGTTCATGTTGTAGCTTACGACAAAACTTACCGTGTCATTGGTGTGACGTTTCCTGACAATGTCGGCGACCGCTCCAATAGCGTGGACATCTTGACTCTGCATTAGTAAGACCCCGTCGCGGTAGGTCAACTTCTCCCCGCGCAGGGCTTTTTCGAGCACATTTGCTACTGAAGAATCTTCGAGGACGGTCTGAAGTTTACTCAATGGCGAACGGTAATCATCCATAAATCATCGCCCTTTTTAGTCTGTCGTGGTAACTTCTCTCCATGACTCAGACGGTGGCTCCGACAGCCATTTCCAGCCTCATCAGCGAGTCTGATGCGCCGTCGGTCTTCGAGCGCGCGGCCTCGGGTGAAAAGCTGGATTTGAGGGAGATTGAGTCTCTCTTAAAGAGCAATGACTTGCATCTTCTCTCACTTCTGGCCGATAACGCTAGGAAACGTTTTGTTGGCGATACCGTCACCTATATTCCAAATATTGTTTTGAATTACACGAATTACTGCATCGTAAAATGTCATTTCTGCGCCTTCTATCGTGATGTTGGGAGTGGTGCAGGGTACACTTTGCCCGTTGAAAAAGTGGCTGAGCGGGTGGTCAATGCCTGGAATCAGTTCAGTATCAAACAGGCTCTGATCCAAGGAGGAGTAAACCCAGAGTGCGGTGTGGAATATTTCGAAGAAATGTTCACAACGGTTAAGGAAAGGACGCATGGTAAGGTTGCAATACACGGTTTGAGCACCTCAGAGATAGAGTACGTCGCAAAAAAGGGAAGGATGAGCGTGAAGGAGCTCCTTTCACGGTTGAAGGTTGCTGGACTCGATTCCGTGCCTGGAGCTGGCGCAGAGATCCTTGTAGATCGAGTAAGGAAGTCGGTCGGAAGGATGCTCTCGTCGACGGAGGGTTGGCTTAAGACGATGCAGGACGCACACGAGCTAGGATTACCAACATCAGCGACGATGGTCTACGGTCTCGGCGAAACTGACGAGGAACGAGCGAAGCATTTAGTGTTGATTCGTGAACTGCAGGAGAAGACGGGTGGATTTATGGCATTCATTCCGTGGAATTTTGAGCCGGGCCAAACCCGTCTCGAGAAGGAGGGACGGATCGTCTCACGAATGTCTGGATATGAGCATCTGAAGATTACCGCAGTTGCGAGGATAGCTTTTGGTTCAACAATCCGGAACGTTCAATCCTCATGGCTCACTAACGGCATCCCTCTTGCGCAGATGACGCTGGCTGCTGGCGCCAATGATTGGGGTGGAACTCTGTATGACGAGGAAGTGATCCCGGCAACAGGCAAACAGGTCGGAAACTTGCATGCGAAGTACATTGTCGACGCGGTCAAACAGATCGGTAGGCCTATCGCTGAGCGAGATAATTTCTACAACATCATCAAATTCGTCTCCTAGATTTACGCGGCTTAATCGTGAAAGATTACGACTTCTGGCTTTCGCAATTGGACTCGTGCGGTACGCGTTCGCCTTCTTTCAGCATCAATCGTTTCAGTAACATGCGGACTGGTTATTGCGTGGGCTACACTGAGGATTTTCAATTTTGAGTACGCGATTCTGACGTACGTTGGAGTCATATGCGCGCACGCAAGTATCGACCTTCTCAACGACTATTTTGATTACAAAAGCTCGATCGATTTAATCACGATCAGGACACCGCTGAGTGGAGGAACGGGAGTATTATCTGAAGGATTACTTGAGCCACGAAGTGTCTATCAAGCTGGAATGGTTCTCCTAGCTTGCGGGGCATTCATCGGGCTGATACTCACTCTCATGCGCGGGTTTGTCGTGGGCGCGTTTTTGGTGTTCGGAATCCTTTCAGTCTATTTTTATTCCACTAAGATTGCAAATTTCGGATTCGGTGAAGTTTTACTGGTCGTCAAGGGCACGCTTATCGTGGTTGGAAGCTACTATGTCCAAAGTCTCGCTTTCGCCACGACACCAGTCCTGGTCGGGATCATAATGGGGTTGCTCTCGTCATCAGCGCTTTATGTGAATCAGTTCCCCGACTTTGAGGCGGATAAGAAATGTGGGCGCAGGAATCTCGTAGTTAGACTTGGACTAAGGAATGCGGCTAGGGCTTACGTGATCTATCCAGTGCTTAGCTTCAGTCTAGTGATGGTTGGAGTATTGATCGGGGATATTCCAATGTTTGCGTTGCTCTCGTTAGTTGCTTTGCCACTATTTTATAAGACATCCAGAATGTTGACTGCTGGGAACTTCGATACTTCAAGCTTGTTTCCTGCGATGACTCAGAACATTCTGGGGGCACGCATTGTGGGCATTATAGTTACGTTGGCATATCTGATTGCAGGTGTGATCGGATAGGATTAGATTCCGTATTCTTTCCATTTAGTCGATACGAGTTCGCTTGTTTTCTCGTCGGGTTTTGCTTGTTCTTGCCATTCTCCTTCGAATCCTTCCTCTTTTGATTTGGTTGTTGCATCGATGCCGAT
>DASQZS010000330.1:0-4308 GCA_035638535.1 Candidatus Acidiferrum sp. | reverse complement strand
CACGGAAAAATTGCTGATAAGGTGGAGATAGCGTTCATTTTTCCAGTTAGAACTCATTATTCTGGGGATGTTGTGGAGATTATTTCAAGTAAGTATCTGCGTGATGCTTTGCGTTTGAAGGATGGTGACGTGGTGAAGGTTCGGGCGTTCACTTCGAAAGCTTTGCTCTAACGGCACTTGAACTTACATATTTTTCATGTTCAAATCTTGAAAGTCTGACGGTTTCAATTTTTAGTTTTCTTCGATCGATAATTTCGCGTACGTTCTTTTCGAGGTTTTGTTGATCGTATCCGAATGCGATTATGTCGGGCATAACTTCCACGAGCACTTCTTCATACCCCATGCCAACGTCTTCGTAGCCAAGAATTGCTTTGTCAACGGGCTTCAAGCCCTCTACGAGTAGTCGTCTGTCTTCTTCAGGGAATACTGGGCGTCGTCCTTTTAGCATTTCAACTGTTACGTCGGTTGCGATAACGGTTACGAGCAGATCACCCAGGGTTTTGGCTTCGGTTAAGGCGGCTAGGTGGCCTAGGTGGAGGACGTCGTAGACGCCTCCGGCTAAGACGACTTTGATTTGGTTTCGCCCTTTCTCGGTGAGTGAAAATTTTGGTGTGTTCTCTTCTCGTTTTTCTGTCAGATACCCCGAGTCAACAGCCTCGGATATTTCACCTCGAGCGACTCCTGTTAGTTCTTGTTCGGTCAAGGGGCCGTGCCGCAGTTGGTTGAGGTAGACGAAATTGAGGAGCGTTTTGAGTGCCTTTGGATTCATGAACTGTCATGCCGCCGATTGGTGTGCAGACTGCGAAATTTTCTTCGCACTATAATATGTTACGTTGGGGATTCGGAGAGTTCAAGAAATTTCAACGCATCCAACAACCCTTCAGCGTATGCTACTGAGGCAAGAGCGGTGGTCGCTCTGCCATGCTCGAGGTAGTATCGTGCATCGTTGATGTAACGGTGAATGGTGTCCACAATTTTCTTCACATCTACAGATCGGACCTGATGGTCTTCTTCCTTGAATTTTTGATTCTGGATGGCTCTTTCAGTGATTTCGATGTATCGACGGGCGCGGCTGGCTGGATCTTCGTTAACTTCACTCATTCATGATTCCTCTTGGTGCGCCGCAAATAACTTCCACCGCTTCTGCTTCAACGAAATGCAAACGTCCGGGTATGATTAGTGTGTGAGGGGGTTTGCCAAAATCCCGTTTAGCAATTTCTCCAGCCCTACCAGCTTGAATCATCATATCTGGAGCTCCGACACGGGCGACGCCGATGGTGAGTGTTTGTGGGTTAATGATTCCGGCAGGGATTTGTTTGGAGTAGTCGAGCAACGCTTGCGTAGCTTGCGCGATGGTGATATGGCGTTTTGCTTCCACGTCAATTTCTAGCAGGACAAGCGAATGCAGACCTAACGTTTGATTGTCTCGTATTGCGGTGTAGACGCTTTCAGGGAATTTCTCGTTCGCAGTTGATGGCATTGTTACGGTTCTTCCGAATTTGTACGATTGCAACCCAGTGGTTCCAGCGATGGCTGATGTGATTGAGGCGGCGTGGAGTATTCTGGTTTTGATTCCGCTCCTCTCAGCGCGTAATCGTAAATCAACATGTGTCGTAGCCACAAGAGGGTCTCCTGGTACCAAGAAGCCTACGCGTGACGTTTTCGCTTTCGCGACGACAATCGATTCCTCTTCGACCTGTGCTCGGGAGAGTATAGTAATTTTCATTCCAACAATTTTTTCCAGATTCGGTATACTCAAACCTGACATAAGGTTCGTGTAGAATTCCGCGAACAACATGTCGCACGAGCGCGCCACCTCAACACCGCGTAATGATATTCCGGTTTCGTCATGTAAACCAAGACCGATGAAGATGAGTTCTCCCAATCCATGTCACAACTCATGGTAAGGTGTGAAGCAATTCTTTAATTCCTCTGAGGGACGTCTGAAGCGATCAGCGGGTCCGTAGCTCAGCCAGGCCTGAAATTGGCCCTGAAGAGGTAGAGCGGCGGACAGACGTTGGCCGAAGCTCTTAGCTAACCCGAGGGAGACCCGAAGGTCGAGAGCCCCCACAACTGGGCCGACATGGTTCAAATCCCTCCGGACCCGCCACAATTTAACTCCAGAAAATAGACTACGTCAACGCTCTAGTTTTCTGACTATAGACAAATCAGTTATTTCTGTTTAGACTAGCGCCAATGCAGTGGCACACAAAATGAGGGCACCCCCCCCAGCGATGTCGTTCCTATGACATACCTAACGAGTTGAGTGTCTTACGTAGCTGATCCAATTCGGGTTCGGTTAATGGTTGCAGAGGGTTTCGTGTGGGGCCGCATTCATGTCCAAGTATGTTGAGGCCTGCTTTGGCGTATTGTACGAATTTCGATCCATCGATCAGTTTGATGGTGGGAAGTAATGAGTAGAATAATTTTCTAGCTTTTTCCTGCTCATTTCTTTCGACTACTAATCTTACAAGATCCGCACATTGTTTTGGGATCACGTTTGAAACCGTTGATATCCACCCTTTTACTTCGTGTGTGAGAAAATCGTAGATTAATGGATCCCATCCGCAGACTACTTCAATCTTGTTTGTTAAGCGTTGGATTTCGCTGACGCGATGTATGTCGGCGGTGCTTTCTTTTACGTAATCGATATTTTCGAATTCCGTGGCTAGGCCAACTAGGAATTCAGGACTCATGTCGGTTTTTGTCGTGAGTGGGATATTGTAGATTATGATAGGGAGATCGACTTTAGCCAAGTCAGCGTAATATCCGCGCAATTCCTTCTCATCTAATTTGTAGTAATATGAAGGCGCTGCCAATATCGCGTCGAGATGGAGATCCTTTGCGTGGCGAGCAAGTGCGACCGCGTCTTCGGTTCGCACTGCTGTTACGCCCTCGATAACTGGAACTTTACCGTCAACCACTTCCGCAACAATTTCGGTGACAATCTTTCGTTCCTCAAGCGACATCAATGGGAACTCGCCCGTGCTTCCGCAGGCCACCATACCATCGACACCGGCATCCAGCAAGTAACGCGTAAGATCACGAAGGCGATCCTTGTCGATTTGATGCGTACTGTTGAAGGGGGTTACGATCGGAGGGATGACACCATGTATTTTACGAGCCATTCCTAAGTCACCTTAAATCGTCGCTAGATCTCTCTTATCATTTCAGGATTTATTGGTGATGCTTTGCCGATGTATTGCGGTATGTACAGCAATCCATCGTTGGCTTACGTTCATTCAGATCATAATGATCTGCGCTAAAGTTAAGAGGAATTAGAATTTCCAATCAACAAGTTCGGTGCCATCTTATGTTAGGGAGACGTGTACTGATTATCTTGTTAGCTCTCATACTCCTTGCGAGTTCTCAGAATTTCGTTCTGGCGTCTAATTCTGGGGTTAAGGATTCTCAGTATTCGATTCCATTTCAAGGCATGACTATGAGCTATTATTCACAGACTATGCCGATATTGCTTCAGGAGACCGGTCTTTCTGCAAGTGGTTGGGTCAACCTAATGTTTCATGACCTGACCAGTTCGTCTTCGAAGCTTGACATTTCAGTGAACGGTAACGTGACTGAGAACGGACAACAATCTCCTGCAAACATACAGACGACAACGGTGGATTTCCCAACCAATCAGGATACGATATTGTTTCTGAGGAATGGCGGACAGCAAAGTTTGCAAATCTATGCTGGCCCGGCAGGTCAAGCGTTTCAATTAATCCCTGGTTCCAGCGTCAACCTTTCAGGGACATGGACGCTTCACGATACATACAATCTCCACACTGCTTTAGGCTCGTTCACCGCGTACAGGTACCATTATTCCATCTCAGGTGGCAGTACGACTTTGGATTTTTACGCATCCTACGATCAGGTGAAGCAAATTTTGATTTATGGCGAAGTCTACGCAACCCAGAACGGGCTCTCTGCGTTAATCGAGAAGATAACGCTACTCAGTACCAATGTGCAATTCACGACTTCGTCCACCACATCTTCAACTCCTGGGTCTTCCAGCCCAAATTGCGTGATTGCGACGGCCGCATACGGTAGTGCTCTCGCTCCTCCCGTGCAGTTTCTGAGAGAATTTCGAGATCAGAAAGTCGAGAAGACATACGTGGGTTCACAGTTTATGTTGGCTTTCAATGCTTGGTACTATTCTTGGGCGCCATCAATTGCAAAGTTGGAATCAACTAATTCGGGACTGCGGGCTTTTGTGCGAACACTCATCGCTCCACTCATAGGAACCTTGTTTGTAAGCCAGATCCTCTTCACATTAATAGCGCCAATAAATTCGGAAATTGCAAT
>DASQZS010000329.1:0-7570 GCA_035638535.1 Candidatus Acidiferrum sp. | reverse complement strand
ATTGGGCGCCCATCTGGATGGTTGAAGTATCCTGGCCAAGTTCTAGGATGCGATTACGGCAGTGTTCGAGCTATTTCCGATAAAATTGACGCAATAGTACTTTTGAGCGGAGGAGATTTTCACGCATTAGGAATACCGCTTGCAACTGGAAAACGCACCATAGTCGTAGATCCTTTCCAATCGAAAGCTAATGATATCACGGAGACATGCCGAAGACTCCTTCGTAAACGATTTGCAAGTATCACGAAATTCAAAGAAGCAAAACGAATCGGAATTATTGTTGGATTAAAGAGTAGTCAAATGAATGCCTCATTGTCACTTCGTGTGAAGCAACTGCTTGAAGAGAATGGCTATTCAGTGATACTCATCTGTGCAACCGAAATTATTCCCGAAACATTAGATTCATTTACAGATCTTGATGCTTACGTCGAAATATCATGCCCCAGAATCAGTACCGATGACCAAGAGCGCTACAGAAAGCCGATTTTAAACCCTGAAGAAGTTATGGTCGCAATCGGAAAGAAACAATGGGAAGACTATACTAAAGGTATGACTTTGGAGGAGTGGCATTAGAAACTTGACACCATCACTCGGACTCCGGCACGTAAACATCAAATTATGAAAATTTCAATCCGAAAACATGAATTAGCAATCAGACTCCAAGGTGTGCGCCAGCATCCAGACGCCAAAGTATCCCTAGAACAGTACACAACCCCTGCAGACCTGGCCGCTGAAATTCTGTTTCACGCATGCTATTCATATGACGACATAGCAGACAAATCAGTAATTGACCTCGGGACTGGAACAGGTAGACTGGCGATAGGAGCAGTAATCCTAGGAGCCGAGTACACTGTCGGAATAGACATTGACAATGACGCCGTAAAATTTGCCTCGTACGAATCCAAAGGATCAAACCTAGACTGGGTGATAGGCGACGTCTCCGTGTTAAGAGGCAAGTTTGATACAGTTCTGATGAATCCGCCGTTTGGCACCAAGCGACCACACGCCGACGTGCGATTCCTCGAAACTGCGCTTAACATAGGGAACGTAATCTACAGTATACATAAAACTGCAACTCAAGAATTCATTGAAAACTGGTTACAGAATCATAATGCCAACCACCAAATAATCATGAATGCCAGAATGGAGATAGGCCACCAGTTTCACTTCCACAGGAAGACGAAGTATGCCGTCGAGGTTCAAGTCTACCGAATCGTCCCAACTAAGACCTGAGCTTATATACTAGGGTGCGGTTTAACCGGACGAATCTACGTAACAAAAATGTCGGCAACTCGTCGACTTGAACAGATTTGAAGAGTAGTTGATTTGAGTAAAACACAGATCGCTTCGACAGATTACGTGCTGCCCGGAGACAGATTAGGCGTAATCGAACAATTTCTTCCCGGATCCGGAACATATGAGGATAATGGCAATATATACGCGACTTTTACTGGAACTGCCAAAATCGACACAAAGAACAAACGAGTTACGGTACTTCCGACAACACGGATACCTGAGCTCCCAAAAGAGGGTGCTACCGTTATCACATCTGTTACTTATGCAACAGAAAAGATGGCCACAATGAGCATATGGAAGATCGAAGGGAAGAACCTACAAAACCCGTTTACGGCCATACTGCATATCTCCTCATCCAGCCCAAGATATGAAAGACATATGTCGGACGTATGTAAAGCTGGAGATATTATTCGCGCCAGAGTGATCGATATGACTAACCGAATCCCACAGTTAACCACCGCGGGTCGCGGTTTAGGGGTAGTGAAAGCATTCTGTTCGAAATGCGGTAACGTTCTAGAATTCACGAACAGAAGACTTCAGTGTAACGCTTGCGGCAATCTTGAAAGACGCAGACTTGCAGAAGATTATGGAGTACCTACCTGAGAGTGAATCTTATGGAAGTAAAAGTTGTTTCAAAGACGAAGACCGAATTAAAAATAGAAATCATTGGAGAGGACCATACATTCTGTAATCTGCTACAAAACGTTCTCTTAAACGACAAGAACGTAGAGATCGCAGGATACGATCAACCGCATCCTCTTATACGGTCCAGCATAATTTACTTGCGAACTAAACGTGAAGTCTCACCTGAGAAGGTTCTCTTGAATGCACTTGAAAATTTGAAGGATATAAACAAAGAATTTGATGAGAAATTTTCAAAGGCCGTCGAACAGTCTTAATGAACGATGCTGATTCAATTCGGCACATCATGCAAGACAGGCGACTAGCAAGTTTAGGTGACGCGTACGTAAACTTCGTATTTTCTTTAGCTCTCACCAAGATCAAAGGAAATCCCGAAGGAGTAAAGGTCAGCGACAGGATCCTAGCAGATGCGTTCAAGCTAGCGGAGCTACGTAGATTCTTAGGCACAAGAGTGAATCGAAAAGACCTTGCTAACGCAGCTGAAGCGTTACTTTTCGAAGTCTATCAAAGAGGGCTCATGTCACTAGATGAGAGCGTTCAATTAATCGCGCAAAATCGCGAAGGCCCGGCGTATGGACTTTCAAATCTTCTTAAAGTCGCTGTTGAACGCCTCGCTAAGTGACGAAGGATTAGCCTAGTTGCTTAAGAAAGAGATTCGCATTCTTGGTTTGGCCACGACTGACTTAAGACGTGAACGACGGCTAGTTGGCATAATTTTTCGAGGAAATCTGTGGCTAGACGGCATCCTGACGTGTAGCTTTGATACACATACTGATTACATTTCAGATATAGCTCAAACAATTCTGAAATCAAGGCAATATTCACAGATCCGAGTAATTATCTCCCGCGAAACTCTACTGCCAAAAGGCATACAAGATCTGCGAAAATTAAATATCAAAACCCATCTCCCGACAATATCGATCAAAAGTCACAGCCAGTCAACAACAACTAAATCCCGACCACGATGTCTACGCATCCATAGAGGAAGACGCAAGATAATATTGCATACATTAGAATTGGATAAGGAATTTGCGTGCGAAATCTTTCTTGTAGGCTGCAGAGGTAATTCCCTGACCCCAGAAGCTCTGAGGATTGCTGAACTGATCACAGCTACACTCAAGAAGCCATTCTGAACCAGGTAAGGCTTAAATGGAACTCTAAATGATTGGGCTAGCCGGTCGTTATTCAAAGTGCAATTTTGCCCAAAATGTGGCTTAGCTCTTCTACCCACGAAGAAGCAGAAGGCAATCGTTCTAAGTTGCCCCAAGTGCGGTTACGAAACGAAACGATCCGATAAGAACGTGCAGATACTCGAGCCACAAAAGGAGAACGTCGTCGTAATAGGAAAAGAAGAACAGAAGATTCGCACCCTTCCAAAAGCAAAGGTTGACTGCCCGAAGTGCGGTCATAGGGAAGCGTTCTACTGGCTTGTGCAAACGCGAGGAGCCGACGAATCATCTACGCAGTTTTTCAGATGCACAAGTTGCGGAACAACTTGGCGCGAGAACTCGTAAACCCATAAATTCCGCTCAATTAAAGTACGTATGAGACTCTCTCTAGCAATACTGGTGGGTAAATTGTTCAAGGCAACGATAAGTGATGCAAGGGTATGGAGGAACCTACTAGCTGCCATCTCTACGCTCATCGAAGAAACCGATTTCAATGCGGCACCAGAAGGTATCAAGCTAAGATCGATGGATCCTTCTCATGTGGCGATGGTTGACTTCGAATGGAACAAGTCTGCTTTCGAAGAGTATAGTTGCCTCCAACCAACAAAAATACGATTGAACGTCAGCGATATCGTTAAGAAACTTCGAGGAGCCGGCTCTGATCGATTGGAGATTGCTTACGATGAGACAACTCGCAAACTCAACATGGTGATCAAAGGCAAATGGAGGACAACATTCACGCTCCCCACACTTGATCCAGGTGATGAAGAAGTCCCGACTCCAAAGATAGCATTCAACACTAGAATCAAGATGGTCAGTTCCAGCTTCAAAGAGATCATAGACCAAATTCAGACAGTCAGCGATAACGTACGATTAGAATCAGCTCAGGACAAATTTACTGCAGAGGCTGTCACCGAATTGAGTGGAGCTAAAATTGAATTAGAAAAGGGCAGCGACGTGTTACTTGAACTTGACGTGAAGGAACCTTGCAAAGCGACCTACAATTTGAATTACCTGTCTGAAATCTCAAAAGCCGGAGCTATGGCCTCGGAACTCGTCACCTTAGAATTCTCAACAAACATGCCAGTCAAGTTGGAATATGAGATGCCGCAGCAAGGCAAACTGCTCTATTACCTTGCACCAAGGATCGAAGCCGAATAGTATGACCACCATGACAACTTGTTGAGTGCACGGCGTGCCTCGACCGAAAGGCAACCTGTATGGAAGCACTTCTGACTAAGCTAGACTACGCAAAATATCCATTCACTAACGAGGCGTTAGCTTACATAAGGACACGTAATATTGACCCAGCCGAACTAATCAACCCAGAATTTCTCCCAATTTTAGATCGTGCCGTCGAACGAATTAAACAGGCCGTTTTCAGCGGCAAAATTTTATCCGAACTCACTCTGGAGGACATCGACATTATTGCTTACCCAACAGCGCTCATGCTCATAAGTGCGACTGGCGACGATCGAACGCGAAGACGCTACGCGCTCGCCGAAGCTAAGCGAGCTTACGAACTTTTGAGAACAGAACCGCCGGAAAAGTTACTTCAAATTGCAAAATACACGTTCAATTGGGATACCAGCCGTGTTGAACAAAGTATCGGCGAATCGCATTTTGAATTCGCACTTCATTTCAAAGACTACATTCGAAATTCAACTAGAATGCGTGATTTGAAATGGAAACTTGTAAACAGAGTAATGACCCAAGGTTACGTGCTGCTTCCGCGGGAAGACTTCGCAAGACTTCTTGAAGAGGAAGTCCAAGCAAGAGTCCTTGAGAAGACTTCAGATTTTGACATTGTTCTAACAGAAAAGTTAGCGCGGTACGTCGAGCCGCTTGTCTCTAATCTCAAAGCAAGATCGGCATCGCTAGCAACAGACGACATGCCTCGTGCCATCGTGCCAGCAGCTATGCCGCCTTGCATGAAGAATCTGCTTAGCATGTTGCAGACAAGCAAACACATCTCCCACATGGGACGATTTGCGATGGCGGCATTTCTACTGAACATAGGAACGGGTGAACAGGACCTGCTCGACATGCTGAAATCATTTACCGACTTCGATGAGAGGCTTGCACGCTATCAAGTTGAACATATAGCTGGGAAAAGAGGGTCGAGACGAAAATACACGGCTCCAAATTGCACAACCATGCAAATGCACGGGTTATGCGTCAATCCAGACCAAGTATGCGCGACAATACGACACCCACTCTCATACTACAGGAAAAAAGCCAGAAGTCTCTACTCGAAGAGACCGCGAAATTTACCAATTCATAACCAAACTAAGAACGGTAATAATTAATGAAATTAGGACAATTTATTGCAGCGCTCGTCCTAACGCTTTTGATAATTTCAAGTTCCTTTTTGATAATGCACCCTGTGTGGAATAAAACGCAAGAAATCTCGGGTGTAATTCTACTGCTCATTAGTCACAATAACTTCACTCCTGACGAAATAATGCAGATAGCCCAGTTCGGATTGGTGACAACAGTCTCGGGCCCAGTAGCGGTTATTCGTACCCAAATGGACGCATTCCGAGGCTTGCAGCAACTTCCGTTTATCTCACAGATCGAGAGCTCGCATCCGTTACGAATTCAACTTGATCGAAGTATACCGAACATCGGAGCAGACTTAGTTTGGCGTGATATTAAGGACGACATTGGCCGAAATGTTACCGGTGCGGGAGTAGTTATAGGATTCGTAGATACAGGAATTGATCTGTCACATCGTGATTTCAAATTCCCGAATGGGACAAGCAAAATCCTGTACGTATGGGATCAAACAATGAGCGGAAACGCGCCCAGCGGTTTCAATTATGGTAACGAATGCACATCGATCGAGATAACAGCTGGCCTATGCACAGAATTCGATAGTTTCGGGCATGGCACTCACGTAGCCGGAATAGCGGCAAGCACTGGACTTGCAACGGGCAATTATACTGGAGTAGCCCCCGGCGCAAGTATCATCTTCGTAAAGAGCGGACAACAGCTATGCAACGGGTCAAGTTGGAATTTCGATAACGCTCAGATACTTGATGGAGTGAACTACATAATCACGAAATCGAAGCAGCTTGGCATGAGAGCAGTGATAAGCCTGAGTTTAGGCGGAAACATCGGTGGACACGATGGAACCGACCCACTCGAGCAGGGGCTTGACGCGTTCGTCAAGGAGGGTACACCTATTGTGGTTGCTGCGGGAAATGAAGCAGAAAGTGGCGAACACATCATCGGGACACTAACGCAGGGCTCGAACATTACCTTCCAGGTTCAAGCCGCCACAACGACTACGGATTTGCAAATCGGTGTATGGTATTCACTAAAAGACAGCATTGATGCAACTCTGACGACACCAGATGGACGAACGTACGAAACGCCCCGCGGTGGAGATACTTCACGGTATGCGGCAGCGATAGGAAACATTACCACAATGTCAAGCTCTTCTAAATTATCAAATGAAGCCTACTTCGAGATCAATTCAACCACTTCTCTTCCAGAATCAGGCTGGCATGTAACGTTAAATCCGAAACGTGTAAACTCGAATGGCGAATGGAACGCCTGGGTTGACGCACAATCGTGTTCCTACCCTCCGGCAACGTTCATACCCGGTTTGGGTTACAAAATAGACGCAAATGACACTATTGACATTCCAGGCACTGCAGAAGACGTGATCACAGTGGGAGCCTACGCCTCAAAGAACACATGGGAAGGACTGGATCATCAAATTTACGGATCTTCAGACATCGAAGTTGGACAAATCGCATCCTTCAGTTCACTCGGCCCAACAAGGGACGGAAGAATCAAACCAGACATTGTGGCTCCTGGACTATACATCGCCTCAGCGAGATCAGCCATGATTCCTGTCAGCGATAGCGATCCGGACATCGATCACCGAGTTCTCGCGGGAACCAGTATGGCGACACCACACGTAGCAGGAGTTATCGCACTAATGCTGCAGTACTCTCCTACACTTCAACCATCGGAAATAACTGAAATACTCAAGAGAAATGCACGACTCGATTCATTTACGGGCTTGCTACCGTCGGGCTCTCCAATTTGGGGATTCGGAAAATTAGACGCCCGTACAGCAACAGGATTTTACAGACTGACATTGATAACCCAAAACGTACCCTCGTCAGCGACGATAACAATCAGAGTAGATAATTCACCCCGAGCCAGCATCTTCGGTGGATCATGGTACGACCTCTACTTCCTGAAAAATACCACCCACACAATAACTTTCGAATCAAATAATTCGAATTCGAGTAACGTGCGATACATCATTCTCAACGCACCGTTCCAAATATCCAGTAACCAATTCCTGACGCTAGCCTACAAGGCTCAGTACTTCATTGAGATAGGAAACGCGTTCAGCTCTCACGAGAGAACGGGTTGGTATGACGCGAACACAACCCTAGAAACGACTTCACCAACGATCATCACAACATCGGGAGTGTTAG
>DASQZS010000328.1:0-9494 GCA_035638535.1 Candidatus Acidiferrum sp. | reverse complement strand
TGTTAGACAAGATACTAAATACCAAAAGATAATTGCAGCTACCCAACGCCACAAAGGTTCCGTTAGAATCGGTGTAAGATAAAAGTAACATACAATTGCAACTATCAGAACCGTAAGAAGTATCTTTGCTGTCTCAGGTTTCAAAAATTCTTTCCAGTTCATTTTTTCACCTATGGAAGTAACCTCTCATGGTTAGGCATCCGGTTGCATCTGTTTTTCGCTATCAGGCGATTACGTCAGCGATGATCTTTTGTCCGAACGTGCGCTTGCAAGATTCGACTTTGCATAGATGCGGGCCTATGTGCCAATGAGGTAGACCGCATGCGTGAAGAGCACGGTCTTGATCGTCGGTTACTGGATGACATGCTTGGCTGTTTTATGGGTGTATCGAGCTTTGGACCATTAATGGGTCCATCGTCTCGGCCATAGTTCTGGAGTGAAGGTGTTGGCAGCAGTTACTCCATCGATAGTGCGTATCTTGGTTAGTATGTTGTCGATTTGTTCTGGGTCACTATTCTTTATTCGGATCACTAGATCGTATTTGCCTGTTACCTGTGCCGACAACTCTATTTCGCTGAATTTTCGTAATTCGTCAATAGCACGTGTCGTATGGCCTCGCAGGGTCTTGATTAACACGTACGTCGTGACCATTTTGTTTGTCTTGAGTTAGTTTATTTCATCAACTAACTTCAAGTGTAGTTACGCCACTAGCGAGATAAGGAGATGTTGTTAAATGTGCGAACTACGCCGAAACGACCCGTTTTGGAATGATCCGTCTCTGCGTTTAACAATGTTTAAGCGCTTATATTGGTTGTCTACCTCTTGATGATCATCTCGATCGGGTAGTTTTTTTTGCTTCTAGCGTTGATCGGGAGTCTAAGCACGCTGAGATGTTGAGAAGCGCCATACTTCAACGGACACATGGCTAACATAATTCAATGAGGTATCCTATACCCTATACCCAGTATCGAGAGACGCAGACGGCCTAATTATAGCTGCACCGGGAATTGTGTTCATTTATTCTGAAACCAATTGTTCAGAACGAATCATCCTTATGGGTTATATATCGAATCGATACTGTTACCACTGGTAACAAAAGGTGAGAGAAATATGGGTAAATTGTCAGTCGTCGTTCCCGATGCTTTGGAGCGCAAATTCCGGTTCGCCATAGCAGCCATGAAGGACGGTAAGCAGGGAGACCTGTCAGACGCCGTTATTGAAGCGGTTGAGGATTGGCTCAAAAAACACGAAAAAACCATTGGAGGCGGGACGGGAGCAACTTCTCGAAAGGACGAAAAAAGACGCCAATCGTGATTATGCCGAACACGTTCCACCTTAGAATGAGGGTTGATGGAGAGGGCAATGGCTAACGCTTGATATCTCTATATCATGTTAAAGCTAACTCTATATAACTGGCCTTTGGAGCACTCTCTTAGTGAAAAGTATGGGCAGATTGCTAGTTCTCGTTCCTGACGACTTAGAGCGCAGACTTCGCTTCGGAATAGTGTCCATGAACATTGCGGGCGGTAAGAAGGGGGCCCTGTCAGCCGCTGTTACGGAAGCAATTGAGGACTGGCTCAAGAAAAACGAAAAGTCCATTGCACGTGGCGGGATGAATCTGGCGTAATGATAGGAGACGGAGCAGATAATGTCAACAACTAATGTCTTGAGAGGATATACTTTCAAAATAAGGAAATCACAGTTTCACTCCCCAGACCGAGTATCTTCTCCTGCGCAACTTGATCATTGGATGAATGTTACTGAGAAACTATGTGAAACAAACATTACCGGTTTTGCGTCGTTGAACGACAACGAACATGATCATCTATACGGTAACTGGGTCCACGGTCAACAGGGAAAATCTTTCAATGATTGGTTGACGGAGAATTATTCGAACAAAGTCTATCGCTGATTTTCCGCTATGATCTCTCTATATGACTCGTGTTTGCCGCTCACTTTATGGCGGTAACGTTGTAGCTTGCGCTATCGATGTTACGGTGATGTAGTTTCCGGGGCAAGCTCCGCCGCTGGGACTAGAGTTAGGGCCTTGGTGGAGTTGTCCGGTCACCATCACCCAACTGCCCACGGGAGGGTATGTGGATGGTAGATTCTGAAGGGTATAGTATTGCGTTGCTGTAGTGACAATATTGTTCTGGATACCGTTACCCACAAGAAATCCGAGTATTACGCACCCATTTGCGCTTTGGAGTAAGTGTCCGGAACATTGAATCAAGTTACCGGGCAACGGCAGACATGTGGTATAGTAAGTTCCATTATTGTACCATTGAGCTGAAACCTGAGTAGCACCAAGAGACATTAACACGACGAGCATGATTACCGTCCCCAACAAATAATTTCTCATAACCATTCGCCACTCCGACTAATCCAACGAGTCATTAAGATATAACGTTAGACTAGTAATCGCTTCAGTAACTTCTGCTATCATTTAGGCGAGTACTGTGAATGTTAGGGTTGCGAAGTCACCGGTGTCGCCGGTAACCTGAATCAGATATGTTCCGCCCGGAACATTGCCAACAACGAAACTACCTTCAACGTTCCTTCCAGCCAAAATACAGGTCGAAGCCGTAATCAGGCCCGGAGTTGAACTTGAAAGTGCACATGACAGGTCTGTGGAGTCCAGCGTTGTCGAAACGTTAACAGTTGCTCCAACAGTAGCCATCAACCCGCCAGCTGTTGCAGCCGTACATAGAACTGATCCAAATAATATTACTAGAACAATTGAAACCACAAACACAGAACGCAACACTGAAACCTAACCGAAAGCAACTATGCTCTTGGTATATAATTCCATAGCAATTCGTCGACCAACTACTCTACAACACCATAAAGTCACCTAGTATCCAAATATCATACGGTCACAGACGTTAGGTTCTGGTGAATTGAGACTGGACACTAGAACCGAGCACATTCGTCATATTCGGTTAGCGGGAGATCGCAACAATAATCGGATGGAGCGCTTCAACGGAGAAGTAAGACAGAGGGAGAAGGTTATGCGAACGCTGAAACGCACTGATACACCAATTCTTACGGGGGTATCAAATTTATCATAACTACATTCGACCACACGAAGCCCTAGAAGGCAAGACTCCCTCAAAGATTGCAGGAATAGAGGTTAAGGGTACAGACAAGTGGATGACAATAATTCAGAATGCAAGCAAGTACTCGAACAAGAACTAGTTTCGGCTTGTGAAAACTAGGGGTAGGTGTAAGTGGGAGAGGTGTCGTAATGCCTCATGGAAGTGGAAAGAAGATGACTGGATTAACAAGCAAAGAGCATCTCTTCCTACGAGTAATTTCCGTAGTTGTTGTTATGAACGCCGCTGTCTTCTACGCTATCTCACGCAACCTACAAACCTTCGACTCTGACGTCTTTCAAGCCGCCGCTTGGATAACTGCCATTACCGTCTCCGTTCTTACAGTGCACCTGCTCTTTTGGTGGAGGTATGAGCGAAGAACGGACAATCTGCGATTTTGGACTGTTCTACGATCATTGCGGAAGCACGACACCTAAACTAACACAAGTGTTAACCGCATTAATTTCAAGAAGAAATCAGGATTACAATCATAATGTAATCTAGAATAACTGTCCGCTCTTTGCGCCTGAGGCAGGCGATTGCGGCCAAAAGTAAATTAGCCAAGATTTCCAAACTTGTTCCGTTGCTCATCGAGATCGCAATAATAGCAGCAAAATATGCTGATTAGGTATGAAATATCTGGAAGCTGCTCGGAGTGGACTGAAAATCAGCTTGGACTTTATCGGTGACTGAAGAACCTGCAATAGTTTTTTGTTAGATCATGATAATTTGTATTTGATATAACTTGACTGACGTTGACCCTGTCCCGGAAGGGCTTGCTGGAGCGAAGTTACGCAGTAACGAAGCGGAAGTGAAGGGGTTCGAATCCCCTCCCCCGCACCATTCCAATGAACTCACCGCTGAATCCGATTATTACCGCCAAGATTGGGCGGGTTCCAGTATTCGTTTTCGACGTTATATGCTAGCAGTACAATTCTAAGAATTATTTTAGAAATTAATCCGAATTGTTATTGTTCATGCCTACTAGTATTTTATACATAATAGCCTCTTGATCTTTCTGCATGCGCCTTGTTATCTAGAGGAGTTACATTTCTTCTGCTGATGATGGCCTTTTCCATTTTGTTTGTGCCACGAGTGAGTAGCCAAAACACTAGCCAATATTCGTCGAGTGTCACAAGTTATTTGACTATTGTTCCATCTCCATCCCAATATATCACGGTAATAGCGACATACTGCACTATTTGCTCGGATGGCTGTCAGCTAATGCAACTAGTTTCAGGAACCTATGTTACTCTGTACAATTTGAAGGGATATAACTTAGCGATGATTAATTCTGTTGGGCTTTTAGCCGTCACGGGCTACTGGGTACAAATGCCCTCCGCAATGCAAAATCCACATTGGACTAGCCCCTGTTCACTTAATGGATTCTATGTAATCTCATGGGCGCCAGCGACGTGAAACCTGAATTCATCATAGCTAAGGTAATCAAAGAACCGTCTGATGTGGTGGTCATAATTCGTAATTGATTTGGTTTGGCTGTTATTGCGAATTTTTGACGTATTTCGTTAGCTTCGCTAGTCTCTTAAGCCATCGATCATCGATTTCATCATTGGTTCCACCCTCCGAGAGAGAAGCCTCGTACTCCTTTGTCATGATCTCTACCGGATCTTCGTCGATTCTCTCTTGCTTGATGGCAAAGAAGGCATCGATTACCGTCGGATTCTGTGTGTCGATGAACTTCTTTTGTATCCTATCTTTAATTTCCTGGTGAAACTTACTGCTATTCATAACACATAATCCGTATCCTATTGGATATAGCCGTTTAGAATCGTTCTCTACACACATTAACGCTGTTTTATTCGTGCATTCGCAGCGGCACGTTTGATGCGATCTGCGACATATTCAGGGAATGGTGTTGGAACTTCGGTATGAAATCCGACTACGATAACATGATGATCCAGACGGCTAAAGACGAGTACCTGTTTCTCGAAACGAACCAGTACAGCGTTTATTCTGCCGAGTGCTGGTTCTAGTTTCTCAAGTTCAGCTATGCTTATCGTGGAGCAAATGTTAGCAAGTTTCGAATAACGTTGAAATTCCCATACACTTCCCCACCTTCACGAACATTCGAATACTTCAACCTATACTGCGAATCCACTATTCCAACGTAGATAATTCGAGCTTCGTCCTCGATAAGATTCTGAGCAAACGCCTCAAAATCGAGCGATGGCGGTTCAGCATTATCGTGGATTATTAGTTAATCACTTGGGTCATGCGGGACGGCTCAGAATACTTGATAGTTAGCCGCCTATATCAACAATTGACTCAAGTCGACGTCAAGCGACTATGGAAGGATCTGCTAGTTGCCGGGGCTTCGCTTGAACCTCAAATGTTATCAAAGTCGTAGCTGATATCTGCATACGTTGAATCTTGATCTATTGTCCATTCTGTTATCGTCGGCTATACGATCATTCTCATTTTTGCGATAAATGTGGTAGAAGAATTCCTTCACCGTATCAATATGGCTACACGTCCGTACCCCAGCCCGACATAGTATATCAGTCCATACAGCTTCTGAGTTGGCTTTGGTTTCGACTTGCTCAAGAAGAACGCAAGGAAGTACTCAAGTATGCTTCAATTGCCGCGAGCGGAGCCACGTGGAGAATAGGAATCACGGTGAATGAAGCGCTTAACTGGCTCCAACAGTGGATAAATTATCGACGAAGATACGACCCTCGCAAATATTAGAACTGGATTCTTGTAGCCGATTGGGCCTGTCTCGCAGGCCCTTTCAACAGAATTTAGTGATGCAAGACACCAATAACTCACTAAGCTACCTTGAACTCTAGAGCGTAGAAAAGTGGGTGGCTCTCTTTGACGGCACGGAAGATAGTGTGATTCTATTATCGTTCTGATTTTGTTGTGCTGTGCTGGGAGCTATGAATGTGAAGTTGGTTCCAAGAGTTATGTGGTGCGCTGCGACGAATCCAGCGTTCACCTCTAAGACATACATGGCTGCGCTATCGGGTGTATAGTCGGGGCAGTTGTCTGGGGTGCAGGGTGGAAGGTTTTGGACGAAGTAAACTACTTGATGCGCAGAGTTGAACCAGATGATGTCTAATGGGAATTTCATGTCGATCATCCAAAACGTCCAGTAATCTTGATGGTCAAAAACGAACAACATTCCATGGTCGATAGGTAGTGATGGCCTGCCAGAGAGTCCTCTCTCTTGTGCTGACATGGTCTTGGCAATCTCGACAGTGAGGTTGGCTCCAGCTATCGCGATCTGATTGGTCATGGTGGAATTGTTACTGGAAACAGTGGGGGCCGCGTTTGCTGGTGCCGAACCTGCTCTGGTCACGGTGATTTGATATGAATTTCCAAGTTTCGCGAGTACTTTGACTGAAACACCGTTTGGAGCATCTGTGAATGTTTGGCCTACGTCCCAGGTTGCATCGGTAAGGTCGGGTTCGTTTGGATGACCGTCGAGAATGTGCACTTTATTGTTCACAAGAGTTTCGTCTACGTAGGTGATCAGGATTCCACTCGAGGGTAGGACTGAGTCGAATCCTATCAGTGCTCTCACCTCGACGAGATAGTATTCGTTTTGATTTGTGTTGTTCAAGAATATTTTCACGGCATGCGTCTTGTTCGACGCAATTTCAGTAGGGTCAATAGTGTAGGTATTTTCTCCGGTTGATGCGATTGTGAGTGTTTGTCCGCTGATGAATCCGAGTTGAATTTTGGGCCATGCGGTCATGTGGGCTGGTTTCCAGCCTTCGCCGTTCCATGATCCTTTATCCATCAACTCCCACATGCCGAGGCTCGTCGAGCCTGCATATGGGCCAGTACTAGTGTTGAATAAATCTGGGACGCCGAGTTGATGAGCAAGTTCCACACACCAGTCACCGTATGGTACATAGGGTGGGGCTTCGAGTTCGGGGATGATACTGAAGGTAGTTAGCGTTGTCGAGTTCGTTTTGACCGTTGCACCAAAATAAGTTACGGACCAGATATCGTCATTCACACCGCTTGTTTCTTGTCCTCTCCCTGAATGGATGAAGGCAACGTAATCGTAATTACTGAATGTGATATTTTTCAAGAGAGGCACAGTGTCGACTGCGATATGCCAGGATTGGTTTACTCCACTACAGTCTGCGTCATTGATGGAGCGGCAGTCCCTTCCGTAGTGCTCTTCAGCGTAGGGGAGTTTGTACCATCCGAATATGTCGCTTTGTATCGTTATTTTCCCGAATGATAGTTCATGATAGTACGCCTCTACTGTTCCGGTCCAGGCACTTTTGATTTGATCGATACTCAGAGTTGGGGGGACATCTGAAAAGGCGACCGCGACCACCAGAACATGTTTTATGCCTGAAACAGGAAACATTTGCGGAGCATGACCTACGATAGGAATGGACATTGGCGGATATCTGGGAGGTATAATGGAGGGCGCATAGAATGCAGGCGAGGGAACGATTTGGGCGTGCGCGGGCAAGTTGGGTAGAATAACTAGTAAAAGGAGAAGTATTAACAGCCCTCTCTCTGCGAGCATTAGACGCATAATCTTATCAGTTGAAATCAATTGGGAGTTTTTCCTAAAGCGTTTAGATGCGTAGAGGAGCACCCTTCATGGTGCCGAGTAATTTGGATTAGCAGGAACAACGCAACGCTAATGCATATTCCGGTTCTAGGGTTACCCATGGTTCATCACAAATGTAGAATTTTCCTACATTCGCCGACAATTAGACTTGAATAGGAAAAACTCGGGATTATGGTGATTCCTTTTGGTAAGGTTAGCAAAGGGCAGGCTCAAGGGTTATGTGCGAGTGAGTAAGGGATTGCATGATTATTCAGTCTACAAAGTCGCGAGTTAAGACATGATTGGGAACTGGGACTATCTCTTAATCAAAATCGTCAGCGTACCTGTCTTCATTCTATTAGTTAGTATCGTAGGTCGCAAATGGGGACATTCTATCGGCGGATTAATCGTAGGTCTCCCTCTAACGTCAGGCCCAGTTCTCTTCTTCTTAGTCCTCGAACAGGGAACCAGTTTCGGAGTCGTAGCCGCCCAAGGAATTTTGATGGGGTTGATTTCCGTTTCAACCGCCTGTCTTGTCTATAGTAAGCTTGCTTCTAGATGGGGTTGGTTAGTCAGTGTAATGGGGGCGAGTGCAGCGTTTTTCGCAGTTGGAGCGGTGCTAAATTTCACGTCGCCTCCTCTCATTTTATCATTCGTCGGTGTGCTTGTAATATTGGTGGTAATTCTTAGGCTGTTACGGTCAAGAGTTGCTCCTGAGACTATGCAAACACCTCCTCGATGGGAGATTCCTGCTCGGATAATCGCCGCCACTGCCGTCGTTGTTCTCATTACGGAGGGCGCGACGTTGCTCGGACCACATCTCAGCGGTTTGCTTGCTCCCTTTCCGGCTTACGCGATTGTTCTTGGTGCGTTTATTCACAAGTTAGATGGAGCTAGTGCTTCGACGCTTTTTCTCAGAGGGGTAGTATATGGATCCTTTACTGCCGCCTCATTCTTTTTTGTTAACGCGTTATTTCTCGCACAGGTCGGTCTGTTAGCTGCGATGGGCATTGCCGTCGCTGTGGGTCTGGTAATGCATAGTTTTCTCTTTCATTTGCTAAAGAAGAGCGGTGGCGTTCGCGTGTAAGGGGCCATCGTTACTGCAGGTATAGAAGAATCGAAGCTGCGGTGATCACCAGAAAAATTCCCAAGGCCTGTATCCGTTCTAACCGCTCATGATAGACAAGGTAAGCGCAGATGAGTATCACTAAGCCGGATAGTCCCGAGAATGTTACAACCAGTGGAAGGAGGTTGCCTGCTATGGATATTCCGTAATTGAATACTAGCAGGCCTCCCATATCCAAAACCCCCATCAAAACAAGCAACAGGAACGTTCGCGTATCCGGAATTTTGAATTTCTTTCTCGCAAGCAACAAAAATGCGAAAGCAACAAGCGCACCTGCACCTTTCAATATTAAGGCTGGGAAGAACCACCCGAGACGAGGAATGAGTATTCCTAGACCCAAATATACAACAGCCGTTGACGCTGAACATAAGAGTGAGAAGTCCAGACCCTTTACAATTCTTCTCGCCTTATCATGATCTACAATCTGCATCTCTGCCTGCGAGGCTTTCATGTTGATTGCGTTTGGACGCGGAAATCCCGTGCGCAGGATATCTTTCTTCAGCTGTGAGAACCGGACTCCTGAAAGAGTTACTCCAACAATGACGCCAGCGATTGCGTACGTCTCAACCTTGGTTAGTGTTTGCCCTAAGACGATGACGAACAAGATTACTGCAAACGCCGGAGCTGAACCGCTTGTAACAGGGGCTACAATAGACATTGTACCTTCACTCAGGCCCCTGTACAAGAAGATGAAACTTAGAAAAACGAAGATTCCTAACAATAAATTCAA
>DASQZS010000327.1:0-5424 GCA_035638535.1 Candidatus Acidiferrum sp. | reverse complement strand
GAAGATGATCTAGCCTTATAGGTTCAGCGTCATGATATGCGCTTGCAGTTTCGTCAAGAACAGGGTACGCAGAATCGTCGATGGTTGAGGGCTTGAGGTTAGCCTTTGGTTACGCCGATCGGAGTTAGTCTCGCTACTTTGGTTGCGATTCCTAGTTGGTGGCTTACTTCTGCGACGCTGTCTACGTTTTTGTAGGCCTCCGGGGCTTCTTCGCTTACGGTTCCGATGTTTTCGGCTCGAATCATGATTCCCTTTTTGGTTAGTAGGTCTTCGACCGATCGTGCGGGGTTGCGTCGTTTCGCAGCAGCTCTGCTCATGAATCTTCCAGCTCCGTGTGCGGTTGTGCCGAAGCTTAGTTCCATCGATTTCGCTCCTCCTACGAGGATCCAGGAGGCGGTGCCCATGCTGCCGGGGATGAGTACTGGTTGGCCGATCTCTCGGTATTCAGCCGGGATAGCGGGATGGCCTGGTGGGAAGGCTCGTGTGGCACCTTTACGGTGAACGTAGACTTTCCTCATTCCCTCATCTACTCTGTGTTCTTCAATTTTGGCGATGTTGTGGGCTACGTCGTAAATTAATGCCATGTCGAGTTGGTCGGCGGGTTTTCCGAAAGTTTTCTCGAATGCTTCCCGTGTCCAGTGGGTGATCATTTGTCGGTTGGCCCATGCGTAGTTTGCTGCGGAGGACATTCCGCCGATGTAATCTTCAACCTCGTTACTTTTCGCAGGAGCGCACGCTAGTTGTCTGTCGGGAAGTTTGATGCCATATTTGTGTACGGCACGTTCCATGACTCTTAGGTAGTCACTGCAGACTTGGTATCCGAATCCTCTGCTTCCAGTGTGGACGAGGACGAACACCTGCCCTTCCTGTTTTATTCCAAGTTTCGCAGCTACGGTTTGGTCGAAGATTTTGTCGACTCTTTCGATTTCAAGGAAATGGTTGCCGCTTCCTAGACTTCCGAGTTGTGGGGCTCCTCTTTGTTTGGCTACGCCGGACACTTTGTCCGGGTTGGCTGTGGTCATGCAACCGTTTTCTTCACAATGTTTCTGGTCTTCTGCCCATCCGTAACCATTATCCACCGCCCACTCTACTCCTTCACGGGTAACCTTCTCAAGGTCACCGGATGATAATTTCCCAACTTTACCTCGACTTCCAAGACCCGACGGTACATTCACGAACAATGTGTCAAGTAATTTAGCGAGGTGGGGTCGGACGTCTGTTTCAGTAAGGTTGGTTCTGATTAGTCTGACGCCGCAGTTAATGTCATATCCTATTCCTCCGGGGCTCACGATCCC
Source organism: Candidatus Acidiferrum sp. (assembly GCA_035638535.1). Lineage (GTDB taxonomy): Archaea > Thermoproteota > Bathyarchaeia > 40CM-2-53-6 > 40CM-2-53-6 > FEN-987. The sequence continues at coordinate 4,129 of DASQZS010000327.1, read as the reverse complement.
TTCGTCGTAGTCGCTGGCGGCGACTCCTCCGATTGGGAATCCGTAACCTTCGTGGCCGTCGGGCATGGTGATGGCCCACTTGTAAAGGCCGGGGAGAGTGGCGACGTTTGCGCATTGCTGCAGCGTTGCGTCGGTGCGCATTTTCTCAATTAATGCGTCGTCAGCATAGATCCGTCCAGGGACCCGCATGCCTGGTTGGGCGTCTGCAGGTATTTCCCAAACGTATTTGTCGATGCGTTTTACTGGAATGTTCTGCGATCCGTGTCCGTAGGCTCCTTGAGACAATATCAGTCACCAAGATTCGTTTCGTGATTCGGATTACTCATTTAATAGGCTGACTGAACGGGTCATAGGTTCACGTATCGTTCGATTCTGTTTTCGATCACTTTCAGGCTATTCCGCCAAAAGTGGGGTTTCCGAATGTCAATATTGAATCGCGACGCTAGCTCGGCGGGAGTTGCTTCACCTGTCTCGGCGAGGAGGGTTTCGAAGTCTGTGACGAATGATTTTCCACGTTCCTTGTACAACGCGTAGAGGCCTGTGCCGAATAGTAATCCGAATGCGTATGGGTAGTTGTAGAAGGAGAAGCCTGTGTTGTAATAGTGTGGTTTCCATGTCCACATGTACTTGTGCAAGTGTTGTTCATCCAGACCTTCTCCGTAAGTTGATTTTTGGCTGCGGAGCATGATCTCGCAGAAATCGTCAGGAGATAATTCAGATTTTTCGCGTCGCTCGAAAACTTCCTTCTCGAAGAGAAATCGTGACGTTATGTCAACGATTACCTGTGTTGTGCTGATCAGGTTCGTTTCAAGGATCACTAACTCTTCGTTCGGCGTGGCTCCTGCAAGCATGGCCTCGGTGATGATTGTTTCGCAAAAGATGGAGGCGGTCTCAGCGAGCGTCATCGGCGTTCGAGTTTGGAGCATCGTCTTTCCGACTTGGCATTCGGTGTGGAATGCGTGACCAAGTTCATGCGCGACAGTGGAGACTTGGTCCAGGGATCCGTCGAAATTGCATAAGATGCGTGACTCGTTAACTAAGGGAACATCCATACAGAATCCTCCGCCTCGTTTTCCTTGTCTTGGTTCGGCATCGATCCAGTTGTTCTGGAAGGCACGTTGAGCTAAGCCTGCCAAACGTTCGCTGAAGGTACTGAAGTGTGAGGTTATGAATTCCGTTGTCTCCGGCCACGTATACCTTTTTGCGGTTCCTTCAATTGGAGCGAATAGATCCCACCAGGGTAGGGCTACGTCATTCAGCCGTTTCGCTTTTGATTTCAGATATTTCCTGAAAATTGGGAAGGATTCGTTCATGGCCTTGAGCATTGTGTCTAGGATTTCACGATCGATTCGTGAATGGTCGAGTGAGGCGTGAAGTGCATCGGTCCGCCCACGTTTTTTGTAGAGCGTGATTACGGTCCCCTTTACTCCGTTCAGTGCCGCCGCCAAAGGTTCCCGAACAGTATCCCAAGCGAACATTTCTGCTTCGTATGCTCGTTGACGAACAGTTTGATCGTGATGATGACTTAGATTTATGAGGGCCGCGATTGGCATTCGTTGAGTTTTCCCCTCAAGTTCAAAGTTAACGGAAAGTTGTGAGCAAATCGTCCCCTGCAGTTTGCCCCAAGCATTTCCTCCGCTCAGTTCGAGTTGAGCAGCAAGTGATTCTTCGGCGTCTGACATTAAGAAACGGCTTTGGTCGGCCGTCTCACGTAGATAGAAAGAATGCGTCTTCGCTGTTCCAGATAGAGAGATTACCCCCGTCAGTAGATTTGCAACGGTACCAATCCACCCTTCGAAACGAACGTCTTCTTCCTGCAACTTGACTGAGACGATCTCAAGTTCCGATTCCAAACGTTTAGCGTTCGCGTTGAAAGAATCGGTGGTCACGTACGATGCCACGTACGCGTTGAGTGTCCCGAACAGACGTAGCAACTCATTGATCCGGTCGATGTATCCGTCGATAATGACCTTGGCACTAGTCACATTCTGAGAACCGGGTGGGGTACGTGAAATCTTGTAATTATCCAAGAATTCTTGGAGTTCGTCGATTTGTTTCCTCAACTCCAGCATTGCCGAGGTAAATTGCGTTGAAGTGAGGCTCGGGTAAACGTTTGAGAGATCCCAGTGTGGGAGTAGCCCCAAATCACTAATCGCCATTTGTCATCAGTGGCGAACGAATCAATTCGAAGTTATGAGGGTTCGCCTCAACCAGAGCGATGCAAAATCTTGACATTCATGACCACCCAGTAAAGAGCCAAGCGATCAATGTGACACAGTCAAGTCCAGCTACGAAATGGGCGCTCGTTACAGGCGCTTCGAGCGGCATAGGTTACGAGTTATCGAAGATACTTGCTCGTGAAGGATACAACCTCATTCTGGTATCTAGAAACGAAGAAGCTCTACAGAAACTTGCAACCGAATTGCGCGCAAAGCACGATGTGCTTGCGAGAGTGATCGCGAAAGACCTAGCGGCGTCAAACTCTCCCCAAGAAATTTACAGTCAGCTCCACGAAGAATCGATAGCAGTTAATGTGTTGGTTAATTGTGCAGGCCTAGGACTAGCGGGCAAGTTTTCTGAAACTGATTTGAGCATAGAATTGCGCATGATTCAAGTCAACATCGTAGCATTGACCGAATTAACGAAACTCTTTCTCAAGGACATGGTTCGAAGGCGAGAGGGAAGAATACTTAACGTTGCATCAACAGCCGCGTTTCAGCCTGGTCCACTTATGGCAATATATTATGCGACCAAGGCATATGTTCTCTCATTTTCCGAAGCCATCTTCGAGGAGTTGCAGGGAAGCGGGGTAATAGTAACCGCGCTTTGTCCCGGCCCTACAAGAACGGATTTTCAGAATCGTGCTGGATTGGCTGAATCCAAACTATTCAATGCAAAGCGATTGCTTCGGACGGATGAACCAGGAGCGGTAGCTGAACTTGGATTTGAAGGCATGATGCATGGCGAAGCGATCGTTATTCCAGGCTTCAGAAACAAATTGCTAGCTTCTGCGGTTAGGATACTTCCTCGTAAACTAGTGAGGAAAACCGCAAAGAAGCTGCATGAAACAGCTTATGCGCCTATGTCTAGTTGAAATTCAACCGATGTACCATGCGTGCGTTATTCAATCGGCGCAAGTCTAAGTTATGACTCTTAACAGGTTACGGAAGTGTTCGAGTAAACCCTGCTAGCCTCCCGCAACGAGGGGTACTAAATCGACAACGTCTCCGTCGTTCAAAGTAGGATCTAGGCCTGTAGCTGGCGCGTTGTTTACTAGTATTAGCATTGTAGCCATCATCGGTGGCGACAGAGAAGGGTGTCTCTGCGTTACGGCACTCAAAAGGTTAGAAAGTGAAGTAGGACTCGGTAGGTCAAAATATTCATCGTTTAGGTTAACAAATTGTTGCATCTGAAAATAGATGACCTTGACGGTGACAAGTGCAGGTCGTTCAAGAATACTAATTAGGTTAACCGTAGTGAGAGCAGCTCCTCCAGCGATTACGGAACCAATTATCCATCGCAGAAAGTTTCGTCTCTCCACCTCTCAAACCACCGCCTGTACTGTTTTAGACACATATTGACGGGACAAAGTAAACTTTCACGCGACGCAAGTATTTATGCGGAAAACTGATTTTCACAGATGATAAAACATGTCGATGCTTAAGAATACGATCCTTGCCTTCGACCATGCATGAACAACAGGGTCATGTTGGCTATCGTAATCGTAACGTTGATTGTCGCAAGCGCATCGTTAACGCAAACTTTTCTTCTAACTACCGCTGTGACCGACCAAAATAGCCACATCGATCAACTGGCCTCACAACTTGGAAGCCTTGCGGGTGTCGTATCGTCTCTCATGACGTCCACGCAGAGCAGCCCGACCCCGCAATCGAACAACGTCGTTTACTTGGAGGTTGTTCCTGATTTCGGTGGGTCAACTTATGACGCGTTTGTTGTGCCAACATCCCTCGGTGGCAGTACGCCAAACGCGTCATCTACCGCCACTGCCGCGCCGAACAATAACATAACTGTGCCGCATGATGTACCGATCAAATTCGTTATCATCAACATAGACACGGCAGTGAACGAGAACTTCACCGGTCAAGTATCAGTGCCTTTCACACTCTAC
>DASQZS010000326.1:0-3722 GCA_035638535.1 Candidatus Acidiferrum sp. | reverse complement strand
ACGCAACCTGGACTGGAGAAATCAGTGTTCGATCAAATCCAACCTTTTCCAGAGGTCCGTGAAATACATCTCATTACAGGCGAATTTGATTTGCTTGCCGTTCTTGAGTTACCGGAAACACCGATCGATCCTCGAAGTAATGTGGTTGAAGTGGTCGTTGATCGGATTAGGAAGTTAAGTGGAATAGTTGACACGCGAACGATAATTCCAATTGAATCACGTATGCGAGACGCACCTCCTTCCAATCGCCCGATTATCAGAGGATTCGTTTTCATTCAATGTGACGTAGCGAGAGCGAAAGAAATTATGGCGAAATTAGCTGAACTTCCGGAAGTTCACGGAGTCCATCGCTTATTCGGAAAAACCGATATGCTGGCTGAATTGGAAGTGGAGAAGAGTTTCGTCCTGCCTCCACCGCAGCACATTTCAAATATTGTCGAGACTAAAATAATGAAGATTCCGGGAGTTCATGACACTAACACTACTGTTCCGTTAGAATCCAAAATCAAGTAGCTTCAAGCTACGCGTAGATGGATAATGGGATAGTTGTTCATTTCGATGCATCGTTAATATGAAACCGTATGGTTTGCATGTGGTCTGCGGCAAGCCATAGGTCAGGAGGAATAATCGATTTGATGAAGAGATTGGTCGCTACGATAGCGATCGTGGTCTTCGTTTTCAGTTCGCTTGCAGCGGTTTCGCCTGCCTATCCTCATTATACGTTGGGTAATTCATCGCCTAACTCTCCATTTCACGTAAACAATTTCGACCCTCACGTCAATGGTCTGCTTGGTTACGTTTGGCCTGGTGCAGGTGAGAATTCCTACGCCGGATATCCAACCGCTACTTCTTCTGATCTTTCTCCAGGTTATGAGCCGCCAAATGTTCAGGGAAGCGCATATTCTCCCTATGGCGCGATCTTAGCCGGATCAACTGGTGATCTGATCTTTGGACTCACATCATCCGACTTCACGAGCAAATTTGGCTGGACTACGTTGGCTATTTTGATTCCGCCAGAGTTTGGTGGCGTAGTCAGTGAACAAGTCGTTTCAACTCTCACCGATAATTACGCGAATATCGTCACGAAGACTCTTTCGCCGTATGATCGATACGGCCCGGGATGGACGATTGTTTACGTGACCGCTGATTCGAACACTCGTAATCAATTCATCAACTTCACGACGGGTTCGGAATGGTACTATGTTAGAATCAATGCCGTGTCGGCTCCGTTGATCGCCGGGACATATTTCTTCAAGATGTATCTTTATTCTACCTCAGCCGGATCTGGTGAACTAAACAATACTTGGGTGCCAACTCAAAATTGGCCTGTTCTGCTTGTGAAGGGTGAAGTTGATCCGGCCGTGATAACTGGGACAATTCGATACGGCACGTACAATCCAACTTTGAACGGAGGGGCAATTCAGGAAGCTGGGAAAGTTGTAGCGCATATGAAGGTCAAACTTGATCCGTACACGGGTGCTCAATTGATTTCATGTTCATCTGTTGCATCTTCGCTTCCTGGATGCACGGATGCTGTAGGCTACTTCAACGCGACTGCACAGGGTCATTATGAGATTGAGGGAGTAGCCACAGGCATATACGACCTCTACGCTGAGGCTGCTGGGTACCCTCAACAATTGATTGCATCAGATGTTACTGTGTTAAAGGGGCAGTCGCTTCACTTTGATGGTTACTTAGACCCTGGAGTTGTAATTAATGGTGCAGTGTACACTAAACATGAGTTCGGAGAGGAACCTTGGCTTGCAAGCTCCTACATTAAGATAGAACTTTACGATGCCCCAACGGTGAATCATCTCCCTGATCCTTCTGCCAATTTAGTTTCTTGGTCTCCTTTGCCCTGCATCGCTGGAGGTCAGGAAAGTTATGCTGGAGGATCGCATGCAGGTTCTTGCGGTGATCCACGATCCGGGAGCGCGATCGCGTTTCCTTGGCAAGATTATACCCCGAGCAACGGATTTTCATCAAGTCAAGTTTCCGATTCTGTATCGACCGATCAGACTCAGGATCCGCAGGGTGTCGGTCCGCCGCAGCACTGGTTTGTTCAGGGTGGAACTAGCAACCCATTCAATTTCCAGTTCGGAATGACCGGTCTATATGGAGCCCCTAGAGATCTCGACGGCCACGTGCCGCAAATTTATGCGACTTGGGTCAACGGGTTAACTCCTGGCACATATTATGTGCGAGTTTGGGTTTTCAGGTATGTTCAATCAGCAGTTGATGGAGCAACTTTCCAGGAGTTCTCGTTTAACGTAACACCAGACGAATGGGCTGGTGATGTATCTGTCCCGATTGACTTGCGACTCAGTAGCTGGGTCAACACCACTGTCTACTTCCATAACGTAGCAGGAACAATATCTACAAGCACGATAAACACGGGAGCAGGATACGTGTACGGCGCACTTCTAGATGCGGCCGGCCACATCGTATCCTTCAACGTTACTTCAGTTGGACTAACAAACAGCTCTGGAACGTATCGACACAACGGTTACGATACGATTCTAACGAAACAAGCTACGACTAGTGATCCTAACGATCCATCAGGTGTGAACAGCAATTCAATCCAAACTGGGATTGCGTCTATCCAGTTTTGGGGTATCAACGACACTTGGAATGGAGAAAACTATGGAATACCTGCAGGAACATTTGCTCCAAACCTTTGGGCGGCGGGTTATTTGCAAAATGAAGTTGACCCAGTCTCGGTAACGCTGAGCGGAACAGGGATCAGCATTAGCGAGCATCTCAATCGTGGCGCTGGCTTCCTTTGGACGGTTATGAGCAAAGATTGGGAGCAGCCCAGCGTCTCTAGAAATTGGGTTTGGAACGGACAGGAAATAGACATCGGAATTTACCAAAACAGCACCTTCGTAGATAGCTTCGGCGAAGAACCATCGTTCATGGCGAACGTCGCACCTTTCGGATCCAATCTGTTTCAAAATAGCGCGGTAACATTACTGAGCGTAAATGGAGGTGGCCAAAACATTCAGCCAGGCGATGGCGCGCAATCAGCCTTTTTCGGTGAAGAAGGTGAATACCAAAACGTAGGAGGCTACACATCATATGCTCTAACAATTTTCAACGAGAAGTTTCGACCATCTTACGGTTACTTACCGACAGCGTTTCCTTCCGGAGTTTACGAGTTTAGAGGTTTCACCTACGGATACATCCAGAGTGAAAGCTCAGTTGTTTCTGCAGAGCAGGGACAGGTTGCTGATATTAGTATTAATCTTATAATTGGAATAAACGTTAACATCCAAATCGGGTTCACGAAGGAGAACATAATCACTCCAACTGGTACAATTCTCTCAGCTCGCCTCCGCTTATTCGATGAGAATGGTAGGCTCGTTGGGGAATGGATGTCAAGCGAAGGTGTCTACTCAGCTGGCATTGGAGTGGCGAAGGCGGCAGATGGAACGAATGGTTTTGATTTCGGAGCCGGCAACGGCAGCGAATCAAGCACCCCGACAACTAACTACCTGCCTTCTGGCACGACTCAACTCAACGTCTTGATGTCGGGATTACCGCAAGTGCCTCCGCGAGGTAGGCTCACACCAGATAATACACTTCTCTACTATGGTGATCCAGTTTTTACAGGAGGCGCTAAATCAGAGAGAAAAATTGGTGGGAACGACTTTGAGGTTGATGAACTTGCATTTCCATACTTCCTCAACACGGGTATCGCGGGAGGACCATACTATGCCGGA
>DASQZS010000325.1:0-3272 GCA_035638535.1 Candidatus Acidiferrum sp. | reverse complement strand
CCGATTGGCATTCCGCACCGGTAGCAGAACCTAAAACTGTAATCCAACGGTGCGCAGCAATATCGACAGAAAAGTGGCGGACGCTGAATTGGTCTCGAATACGCTCTTCTATAAGGATCGTATATGTAACCCAACATCAATCCCTGAACAGTAATAATAATCGCGCATTTTGAATCTTTTCATACGTGAATAAAGCAGGCTAGTTCGACGAAGTTACCTCGAAGACCGAGCCATTGAACGCATGTAGGATTAACTAATTACTGAATCCGTACTGGTGGTTGTATTGACTTTTCGGCCGTTAGATCGAGGACAATTTCTGCTATGGCAGCGGCGCCTTCACCGACTCTTCGGAGGCTTTCTGAGATGAGCGTAAGCGCTGACAATTCCTGAGCGGACATTTTCTTCTTCGATGATCTATCAATGAGTCTCGCTGCTAGGACAGCCAAATTCTCACTTTCAAGGAATGTGCTCTCCGCAGTATCGTAATCACTCATATTCAGTGCTCGGAGTGCGGTTTCCATCATATTTGAGGAGAACAGAGCTAGTGCGTTGATGTCTCTTGCAAGTACCTGATCCAGAGGACGGTGAAATATGAGCGTGTTCTTGGCTACCCGAGATGCGTGATCTGCAGATCGTTCGAGATTCGCGGTAATTACCCGGTAAGCTAAACATTCGGGCGGTGATCGAATACCGATCTTCTCTAGGGGAGGATGCCGGATGCCCCACTTAAGTTGCCGTATAATGTAGAGACTGAATCGATCGATTTCATCATCCGTACGGATTACTTGAAGTGCAAGTTCTTTGTCATTGGCAATCAAGGCTTGAACAGCGTCGCGCACCATAGAGATCATAATTGAACTCATTCTACGTAGAGCGTCTGGTGCAAGAAGTTGAGGATAATCTAGCAGGACCTGAAGGGTTATGCTCCTGGATGATTCGGTTATCATCTCAGTCCCTATAAGTTTCTGCCGGGCAACTTGGCGTATTTCATTGCGGACAGCTGCAGACAACGTCCCCGATTTGGAGATTACTTCTATCGTTGAAAAACCTCTAAGGTATAAGGAAATTATTTTACGGATTGCAGTCTCCGGGGCTACATCTGACTCCAGAGAAATTTGGCAATGTGATATCTCACCAGTCGACTCGTGTTCATCGAAAGGGGTTAATAATAATCCTTCATTTTGTTGTCTGCTAAATTCAACGCGGCCCCCTTTCTTGAGGCCAGTGGTCTCTATCCAGCTTTTGGGTATCGACACAACGTAAGAACCTCTACCAGTCATCTGCACAAGCCGAACATATCCATCTTCATCAAGGGTCTTGTCCCGAGGCTCTTCAGGACGTTTCAATCGTTCCATGGACCGTGGCACGCCTAGCGTCACGTGTTAACTTTATGATTGATTCTCAATAGTGCCCTGGCAGCTTTCCAGGTAGAGAGTTTGAACATAGAGCGCTCACATCAAATTCCAAGCTATGTCCACTTGCAATGAAAAACAGGTTACACGTGGAGGACTATGGAAACTTCCGGAAAAAATCGTTTTGCCCCCCCGGGATTAAGGAGTTCACTTGGTGACTGGCTTGCCCAGCTAATCGGTTCAGTTCCACTTCCTAACCACGTCCCAAGTAGAGTTGAGCTACAGGTAATACAATTGTCTCAAACATGTTCACGTTGAGAGGAAGAGTGGCCATAGCCATCACTACTTTAACAACGTCATCAACCTCCATTGCGGGCTCTCCGGGAGTATCCGTCATCTGCGAGGTATTCGTGTTACCTGGATGTATGCACCCTGCCACGATTCCATAATTTCTTCCGTCTAATGCCGTGGTTTTCGTGAGCGATAACAGTCCTGCTTTGGAACAACCATATGCCGCAAAATTAGCCCGAGGCATTTGAGCACTTATGCTTCCAATGTTTATGATTCGCCCTCCGCCCTGAGGTTTCATAATCTTCATCGCCTCTCGTGTGCAAAGGAAAGGACCGGTCAGATTGACATCGAGAGTTCTCTGCCAAATCTCAAGAGAGGTCTGCTCGAGGGTTGCCGGAAGTGATACTCCGGCGTTATTCACCAGAATATCCAAGCGACCGAATTCTCTCATGGTTGTCTCGAACAAAGCAATGACCTCAGGCTCATGACTGACGTCAGTTGGAACGCTGAGCGCGATTCCTCCCTGAGATCGCAGTTCATCAGCGACGGCGTTCAATCTTTGCACGTTACGAGCCGCAAGGACTACTTTTGCGCCCTCACTTGCGAAGGCTTGCGCGATTCCTTTCCCTATTCCAACATTAGCGCCAGTAACAATTGCAACCTTATCATTGAGAAGCTTCAATCCGTTTGTCCTCAAGTCGACCATCTCATCCCACCAATTGGGATCACTAGAATTAAGTTATATGCGTTTTACAATTGCCAACCCAAGGTTGAAGATAGGCGCAGTAGAAATTGTTATGGTAGTTACTACATTCTAATTCGTCCCGATAACCTAGGCGTACTTGACGCTCGCCGGTGAGTGGTATTTTTCAATTGCGGAATTCAAACCAAGGTTCAAAGAACAGTTGGTGAACGATAGTATCCATACATTAGGTGTTAAACACGACCAGTGAGATCATCAGTTCTGCGTTAAGAGAGCATAGAATGAGCTTGACTGAACCCGAAGCAAAATCCTTGTGCAACGAGTATTCCATACCGACCCCAGCTTATGAAATAGTCAGCAGTGAGGAAGATGCAGAGGCAGCTTCGGTAAGGCTTGGTTTTCCTCTTGCCGCTAAGGTCGTGTCGCCCCAGATTATTCACAAGACTGACGCCGGTGGCGTCATACTCAACATCAGGTCACCGCAAGAAGCGAGAACAGCGTTCTCGACGATCTTGAAACGAGTAAACGGTTTTGACTCTCACGCTAAAATCAACGGTGTTCTTCTCGAGGCTCTGCAGCCACCGGGAATCGAGGTCATTATCGGTGCCACAGACGACCCTCAGTTTGGAAAGACGCTGATGTTCGGCGCAGGTGGAGTGTTCGTCGAAGCATTTCACGACGTAACTTTCAAGCTAGCGCCTGTAACGGATAACGAGGCAAGGCGAATGTTGGAAGAGATACAAGTCCATGAGCTGTTGTCTGGATATAGAGGCTCGATTGCTGTCGACAAGAACGCGCTAACTCGAATTTTACTAGCCACCTCACGCCTCATCACAGAGAACAGCGGAATAGTTGAGATCGACTTCAATCCAGTAATAGCCGGAGAGAAGGATGCAATCGTCGTAGACGCGAGAATAATACTCTAA
>DASQZS010000324.1:0-8976 GCA_035638535.1 Candidatus Acidiferrum sp. | reverse complement strand
CGAAAGAGAATGCACTTGGCTGTGTCGGCCCACTGATTATAGGATTCATGAAACAAGCTACAATCGCCCATAACATCCCGAGAAATGTTATGACGCCAACTATCGTAATTATCGGTATGCCACCGATCATCTTGCGCGCGTGCGGTGGGGCAGCGTTGAACATATCCTTCTTTATGAATGGGAAAACCATCGCAGTTAGGGCAACAATCATCCCATTCAAGAAGATCATCCACAACATGTTATAGATCGTCGTAAGCCATGGGACGAACGCAGTCACTGCGAGACCTGCTATGACAAGAAGCCCAAGAGCGGCTAATGCTTTGAGAGGGCGGTGTGTTCTCTCATCGATGCTGCTCAACCATTCAGGACCTACCCTGTCAAATGACCAAGCAAACATGTTTCTAGAAGCCGCCAGCATAGTTGGAGCGGTACAGAAAAACCCTGCCTGTATGAAAAACGAGAGGAAGGTTATCGAGGTCACGGTCGGATCCGGGAAGATCGGGACCACAAAAGCAAACGGCGTCACTGAATATGTGGGGAGAGGATATTTCCCGATGGTTGCTAGGTAGGCAGCGGCTGACATGAAATTGTAGCCAACTGTGTTCTCCATTGGCACCCACAGGACCAGCGTAGCAATCAGGCCTACAATCAGTCCCAAAATCATCGAGTAGCTAAGGTTCTTTTCAGGGCGCTTAACTTCGCCGCTCGCGTACGTTATGTATTGAAACGCAGAGTAGCCTAGTAGTCCTACGGGAATGGCCAGAAGGCTGTTGACTATACTGTAAGACGGAGTTGCCCACCCGTTGCTCTGGGCGAGATTAATTATACCCTGATATGTGCTATTTGTGCCTCCTCCATAATACTTTGCAGTGAACGCGTTAAACATCACCACATATTGCGCATGCGAAGTAGTAACGAAACCTACGATCGGAGCGATGTATACCAACATCGACACAACAAACAGGGCCTTTATGACAACAGAGTATACTCCCCTTGGCAAAATGTTGATACCAATATTAATTAGAGTTATAACAACCGCAAGGATGAACGCCAACCATCCTGCACTCACTGCAACACTCAATACACTTATCGAAGCATTCCCTACGAGTCTCCCAAACATGTCCAGATATGCTGACAATGCGAATGTTAACGATCCCCAGATTACAACTCCACAGCCCCAAAATGTCGCCAAGACCACTATGAAAAATGGGAAGTTGTTTGTAAAGGCCAACGCTGGATGCAGCGTTCGACTTACCCACACATAATCACCGCCCGCACGCGGCATAATTGCACCGAGAAGTCCGTAAGTCAAGCCCCAGAACGCGGCCAAGATTGTAACTAGAACCATAGTGACGACGACATCAAGGCCGGGAAACGCATACAATGCAACAGTAAGGATCCAAATTAGAATGTACATAACCGTATAGAGACCGACGCTCATTAACGTAGAATCGACAAGGGAAAACTCCCGGACAAGTCCCGTTGCATCTCTCAAGAAGACTGGGGCCGGTGGGGGCTTTGGACACATTGGATGATCCTTATCGTTGGCCGTCATTTCTTGTTCATCCCGAAGACTACTTGGGCCAATTCTGAAGGAATCAACTTCCTCTGCTCCTTGGCTAGTCTCAAGCCGCGTTCTTTCGCCGACCGTAAGAGATAACCTTGACAGGCGAAGTAGCTCTTACAATGATTGCAATCAGCGACATGCTCATACCAAACTTGCATCCCATCTTTTTTCGTGATGGAAATAACGGTCTTTACGGAGAACTCTTGGCTCCAGCCCATCAAAAGACCATTGGTGGAGTCGATACTTTCAATCGCAACTTTATTGATCGTAGCAGTTTCCGTCAAAGCTCTCGTTACTTTTTCCGTTGCCTCCTGCAGAGCTCTGTTTACTGTTTGACGGGAAATGCCCAACTTATCTGCAATTTCCGTTTGTCGCAAACCAGTTCGGCTTAGATCCCATATATCGAAAAGACGTGGCGTAAGATACCCTTTGATTACGCTCATCCGGATCGCTAACGGATCTCTCAATGAAGTACTTAAAACTTGTCAGCCAAGCTATGCTGACGCGTCAGCGCGCCTATGCTGACACAACCAGTGTTCAAATCAATTATGTTACGAGTACCATCTCGGAGGAGAAGACAAACATTCCCGGACACTTCGTTTGAACGTCGAGGTCACGCAACTTGTGTCTAGGTTTTGATCGCCGAAGGCGACCGCGCACTGCTTGCGCATTCAAGTTGTCAGAAGATTTTGATTTGTATTCGCTCCCGAGCTCAAGTGAGCCGAACTAGAATTAGGCTGAGTACTCGACTGCCGTTTCGCCAACTTTTATTGTTTGATTGATCGTCTGCCCACCATCCATGACCATCACATGCCCAGTCATGAAGCTCGAAAGATGAGAGGCTAGGAATAGTGCCCCTCCAGCTATCTGTTCGGGCTTAGCCATATCTCCTAATGGAATCCGTTTTTTTACTTCTTTCAACAAGGCGTCGTTCAAGTACGGCACGGTCATTTCAGTCTCTACCCAACCCGGAGCGATTGCATTGACGTTGATCTTATACTGCGCCAGCTCTACTGCCATACATTTCATCAAGAGAATTAACGAGGCTTTGCTCATGCAGTAGGCAATCTCTGCTTCGCTACCCTCAATACCATCAATAGACGAGATTATGATAATTTTTCCGCCGTTTCCCTGCTTGATCATCCGTTTCGCTGCAGCTTGGCAGCATTGAAAGCTGCCCTTCACGTTAACGTCAAGATGCTCCTGAAGATTATTCAGATCAGTATCCCAAATGTAGCCGCCTCTCATCATCGCGGCATTGTTCACAAAGATGTCGAGCCTTCCAAACTTTTCCGCAGCTGTTTGAAACATTTTGTCGACTTGTGCTTGATCGCTGACGTCAACCTGCATAACTAATGCTTCTCCTCCGGCTTTGGAAATTTCCTTAGCGACAGCCTCAGCTCTCGCCCGTCCGTCTGACCTTCTCATTCGGTCCGCTACTAGCACCTTACATTTAGCAGATCCGAAGGATTTAGCGATCGCTGCACCTATACCGCGGGCACCTCCAGTCACAACAACAACTTTACCGGACAATTGCAAATCAGCAGGATAACTTGAGTTCATCTCAATCAAACGCGATACTTTGGGGCTATGCTAATAAATGATTTTTCTGTTCATAGTTTGCTGATTGCGATTTCTAGAAACGCGCATCGATGCGAAAACGTACTAAGTTGGCTTATGGTCAGGGAGACTACATACAGATGGACGGATTATTCTACTCCGCACCATTCAATCGTTGTGGCAGCTAATGTTTTGCAGACCTTGACCAACGCGTCTATTGATATGTTTTCGTTTGGTCCATGCGCCCCTTGGAATTCGGGGCCGAACACTACTACAGGAATCCCCAAGTTTCCTATGAAATTCCAATCCCCGGATGCTTGGAATGCGGCTATTCTTGGACTTAGGCCTGTCACGTCGCGGAACGCAGTAGCTATAACATTGCACCCTGCGTGATCTCGATTAATCTCATATCCCGGCTGGTGAAATGTTCGTGGTGCTTCAAGCTTGGGCGGGTTCTTCTTGAGCCAATCGTCGGTGAGGGTTATGTGGTCGACTATGGATTGCATTTCCGATATGATCTCTTCACCCTTTACCCAGGACGGATAGTAGACTTCCCCAGTGATTTCACATTGGCCTGGTACTGCTCCCAGATAGGTTCCACCTCTAATCTGCGTGACGTTGATCGTGTATGGTCCTAGGCCACTCACAGCCATTGGGTCATCGAAGAGATCGTGTCTCCATCTAAATGTCCATTGTTTTTCAAGGTCTCGAAAGGCCGTAGTAAACTTAAACATCTTCTCAATTGCGTCAACGCCGACTTCTGCGCCGCTGGCAAGACCATGTCTCTGTGGATACAGTATACGGTTCCTCATGCCAGTGTGAATCTCTTTACCAACGACAGTAAGCTTGAAATCGAAATTGCCGACCGTTGCCACCTTGATCTCAAGATCTGTCGGTTCTGCCACAACCGCAAATGGAGCCGTATACCCCCGATTAACCGCAGCGATTGACCCAATCCCTTGGGCCTGCTCCTCGCCCATTACTGCCTCGACGATGAGGTGGTTCTTAATTTGGACTGCACTTTCTGCTATGGATCTTGCTGCCCACATGATCGCTGTCACACCGCCTTTGTCGTCACAAGCCCCTCGTCCGAATATGCGGTCCCCCTTCACTGTTCCCTTCCACGGGTCAGTGTTCCAGCGCCCCTGTTCATCTACTGTCACAGGAACTACATCTACATGAGCGTTGAGAATGAGATTATGCTTATTCGTTTCTAAATTACCAAGAACGCCTACCAAATTAGGCCTTTTTTGGTCTGAATCGACAAACCAGTAATCGATGTTGCTGAAGATTTGCCACTGTTGGACTTCATCGCGTAACCATTGCTGAATTTCAAGCTCTTCGCCTCCTTCTGCGTAGGCCCCAGCGGTTGATTTGAAATCGATCAGTTTGCATAGCCAATCTACCATATCCTGTCTATGCGCGTCTATGTAGTCGAAAGCGACCTTCTTGGCGTCCGCTACTGAGGACAAGAATCAATCCTCGCGGGGTCAATTCCGAGTAGTCCTATCAAGAGGACAATCTGCCGGTTAAAGCAAGAGAACTTCCTAGTTGAAGTCGCCAATCGCCAACTCCTGCAAGAATTGCGGTCTTTCTACTCGCCAAAGCATGGTTTATTCGGGCGGAACTTCCTTGAATACTAATGCCAGGTCAATCCCTTTGCTCTTATGGTAATAGTAGGACACCGCGTACAATGGTAAACCTACGAGAAATATCGCTAACGCGCCATAGATCCAATTCGGGTTAAGAGGTCCTCCATTGAATGCTGGCGTCAAAGTACCCACAGCTATTGCAACCAAGAGGATCACGCTTACAGCTCCACTAAGGGTGATGGCGGGAACGCCTGCTATACGTTTCTTAACGAAGTCCGGAGCAGCTTCAAAGAGATCTTTTCGCCGCCATGGGATCACAATTGCTGCAACTCCCATGAAGGCGGCTGCGAGAGCCTGACAGCTTAGAGCCAACGTAAACATTGACAGCATTGAGGTGTAAGCCGCGACGTAGCAGAAGAAGAAGCCCAATAAGGCCACAACCGCAATAGCGTTGAGAGGAGAGTGGAACCTCTCATTCATATCGGCAAGCTTTGTAGGAGCAACACGGTCGAATGACCAGGCGAAAATGTTCCGGACGCATACGACGTAGATGGCTTCCAAAGTTCCGAAAGCGCCCGCTATTACGCAAATTGACGCCAGGATCGGCAGTACAGGGTTACTGGTTGCATAAGTTACCATAAAATTCCCATACGGAGGACTTGGGAGCTTGTAAGCTGAGCTACCAGTCCCACTAAGATATGCCAATGAATGGAGCCATTCCTGACCCATAACGTTGTAGCCTACCGAATATACTATGAACCAAAGAACTCCGACGAAAATTATGGTACCGAATAGTGCATACATCTGCGATTTTTGAACATCCCTGATCTCACCAGAAATGTAGGTCGAGAACTGCCACCCAAACATTGTTCCGAAGATGAACATAGCTCCTAGAACCGTGCCGAATGATGTAATCGAAGGATTGTAGCCCGCATTCGTCGCCGCGGGTATAACCGCATCGTAGTTCATTCCTGAGATAGCGTTGAAATTGCTGACAAACCCCGCATGTCCTGCTGAAAGAAATGCGCCAACATAGGCAGCGAATCCCAAGATCATTAACCCGAACATTATCCATTGGAATAGAAATGAGGGCCTTGTACCCAAGATAAGTGGAATCACGAGAATAATCACCCAAATGACCATCAAGACGAATAAGTTGTTGGGCGAGCTCAGGCTAGTGCCTATAGCTGTCAAGCTCGGATTTGACAGGAGGGTTCCGAGATTCAAGAAAATAGTTTCCACCCCTCCGGTAACTCCCAATGAGGCTGAAGATCCGGTGAATGAGCTTATGATTATCACCATTGCAAAGTTCTCCATAAAGCCGATAGCGGGATGCAAGGTTCGACTGACCCACACATAGTCACCACCTGTCCTAGGCATCATAGTCGCGAGCATAATGTATGGAACTGAGATTATCGCCAATATGGGCAAACAAATCAGTACGTCTATAGGAATGTCCATACCTGGATACAGAAATGGCGCTATCCCCATCCATATCAGTGGCCAGCCCATACCAACTGCTTGAAGGTTAAACTGCATAGCGTCCAGCCAGGTAACTTGTCTAACCAGACCAGTTGCGTCGCGAACGAAGACTGGCGGTTTAGGACATAGCTTATCTTCAGCCATTCTATTTCGTTCCTCCAAAATCTCCAGACCGGGCGAACAATATCTTGGCAATTCGTGAGGGTTGAAGTTTCTTCTCATCTTTTGAGAGATTGACGTTTCTTCTCTTGGCTTCGGACATTAGGAACGAACGGCAGAACGCGTAACTCTTGCACTTGTCACAATCAGCCGTAGAACTGTACCAAATCTGCAAGTTGGAACTGTCAGAGAGCGTTACTACGGCATCGACATCGAAGCGACGACTATGGCCAATCATTATTCCTTCAAGCGTGCTCATGTATCGGGGTTTGATTTGATTCAAAGTCGCAATTTCATTCATCGCAAATTGAACATTCTCGTCAATCGTACCTACGGTCTTGTTCACGGCCTGCCTTGTAATACCCAACTTTTTCGCTATGTCGACTTGTCTGAAGCCAATTCTTCGTAATGACCAGATTTTATGCTGTGTTCGATTTAGATACGCGTTGCTTAGCGTCATTTAGAAGACTTGTCAACCGGTTTGGTTAACGGTAAACCATTTGGGTTAACGCCGTACTTAACAATTCTCATGACATACGTTATCTGTAATCAATGAGAACGCTTATACGCACGTTGAGTGACGCTCACTTTGATTTATTCTTGAGCAATTCACAAGATCAGGAAATGGAGAAGCTCAAAAAGAGAACGCCCAAGTCCAAAGCGATATACGATAAGGCAAAGATCGATTCCCCACTTGGTGTGCATAGCAGCTTCCGTTTCGGTGACCCATATCCGCTTTACTTCACACGCGCCAAGGGGACGAGACTGTGGGATGTAGATGGTAACAAGTACACAGATTACAACATGGGATTCGGCGCCCTAGTCGCAGGCCACGCGCATCCACTTATCGTCCGAGCAATTAAGGAACAAGCTGAGAAAGGCACCGTGTTCGGTTATGAATGGGATCAAACGCCGAAGTACGCTAGAATGATCTGTGATAGGTTTGGTGTTGATCAAGTGAGATTGTCCAATACAGGTACGGAGGCGGCCATGTACGCTACGCGATTCGCAAGGAGCTTCACGGGCAGAAATAAGATCATCAAGTTTGAGGGCTGCTTCCACGGAGGCCACGAAACGGTGGCGGTCAGCGTGAAACCGTCACGAGCCAAAGAGGGCGACGCCCGATTCCCCAACGCCGTACCTGCTTCGCTCGGAGTTCCGGAAGATCTCTACAAGAACACCCTGGTGGCACCATTCAACGATCTCGCGGCTGTCGAAGAAATAGTGCGAAAGAACCGGGAAGAGATTGCTGGAATGATCGTTGAACCTATACCCATGAACATGGGGTTCGTCCTTCCGAGGACAGGCTTCCTACAGGGGTTACGGAATCTTGCCGATCAGTATGGATTCGTCCTGATCTTTGATGAAATTAAAACCTGCGGGAAATTCTATGGCGGTGTCCAAGACTATGTGGACGTGAAACCTGACCTGATCACCTTGGGCAAGGCAATAGGCGGCGGAGTTCCCATCTCAGCAATAGCAGGAAAACGAAAAATCATGGAAACCATATTGCCAGGAGTAGTTGGGCATGGAGGGACATTCAACGCGAACCCACTCTGCGTAGCAGCCGGAATCGCCACATTATCAAAAGTTCTAACGAAAACCGCGATGAACAACGCCACAAGACTATGTCAGACCCTAGCAAAAGGATACCAAGACATCATAGATGACGAAGGCCTAGCGGCATACGTGTCACAAGCCGGAGTGAGCGGTTCAATCGCTTTCTCCTCAACGCCCATCACAGATTGGAGAAGCTTCCAAGCCTCCGACACTGGAAAGTGGTTCGCCTACAACTTCGCTATGATCAACCGAGGAATAATCGTCGCAGGTCCATCTCCCGATGAACAATGGACCATATCCGTGGTCCATACAAAGGAAGAGGTTGAACAACATCTGGAAGCATTCAAAGGAGTCACCGACTACGTTAAGAAATACGATAAATCCGTAGAACTGGTCGAGGCAATCTAGGTTAAAGGCGATTCGATCGAGGAGCTCTAGCGCATGATTACGTCTTCGTCCACCCACATACGCTCAGTACACAAAACTGAATTTTCGTGAGTCCGGTGGTTTCCACATGGATTTGCCCGTGGGACACATTCCAAATCATCGAGAAATGAGACAATTCGAGTAGAAATTCTTCGCGACCTCAGGGACGAGGCGTGGGATTTTAGCACCAGTTTACAAGTGCCCCGAAGTAAAACACGTCAAACCCGCCAACGATTTTCAGAGCCAAGCTTTAATCTAGTTGGGCCTAAACTTTCCCGCTGGTCAATTAGATGGAACAGCAGAACTCTTTACAACCAATATTAGAACAAGCTACAGCTAACTTCCGAAGGGCATACCCATCCTTTGACGACGCATTCACTTCGTACACTATACAATATGGAGTAACTTCAATTAGAGTTTATGAACGGCTCAAGATAAGCCAGACAATAGATCCCGTTACGATAATATTAGGACAAAACACGCCTCTAACCTACCGCGACTCTAAACATCTATTGACGGGAAGTCTAAATTCAATTTCCATCGAACCAGACAATACATACATCTTAGGAAGACGAACGAACCAAGACTCAAAACTTATTGTCTGGTCTACAAAAGGAGAGATCGAGATTA
>DASQZS010000323.1:0-6669 GCA_035638535.1 Candidatus Acidiferrum sp. | reverse complement strand
GAGGTGGATGCGTCCTTGCAGCATATCTCTGGTGAGTCCGTAACGTTCTCTTGCCGAAGTCGAGAGTTCCTGATAGGGTACGAATCTGATCAGTCCAGATTTATCGAGTGCGTTAAGGATTTTTACTGACCCAATGCATAGGTTGCAAATACCATCGTAGATCAAGTAGGGTCTGGAAGTCAATTTGACCGTACTCTGATTCAGTGTTGATGATTCACCATGCTAATCGATGTGCGTAACTTTAGAATTACGTTTTGCTCTTCATGTTAGCATAGATCGAATCAGCAGTAGTCATTGGTGGTGGTGTGTAGAGATGCGTGAATTGGCACTCGCTGCAGTATCCTCTGCCACATTCTACGCAGAAACCGGAAGGCCTCTTGCCGCTTCCGCACGGGCATACTTCGCTGCTCAGACTACATCACCGATTTTGAGGCATAGGTTACGATTCAGGTATTTGTTTTTTGAGACTAAATTGCAGCGATGGGCTTGAGGGGTCGAATCAGCGTCTTTTTCGTTTTCTTTTAGTTTTTGTGTGCAGGGGCTTTGTTATCCTTTCGTATGTTTTGGTATCTATCAGATGCAGAACGTAGAGGAGCGTCAAAATGGCCAGCAGTGGACCGAGGGTTGTCTTTACGGGTGCAGTCTTGCGGCGCTTTCGAGGCTTTGTTGTTCGAGGCTTTTGTCTTCGTTTTGCCGGTTTCTTCGTGGAAGCGATTCTTTTCGTTGCCAACTTAAACTACTCGTTGGGAACTGTTGCTAGGAAGCCTAGCTTAACCGTTCCTATCGATTCGAAGGAACAGTTTTCATTGTCCATGTGATTGAATTGAGGACCATGTTAGATCTTGAAGGTTTTTTGAACGACAACAGTGTATGGCATAAGTTCGTGTCGAAACCAGAGACGGTGCATACCGCAGACGCGTCTCGTGAAACCGGTATTGACCTCAGTAGAATAACAAAGAATCTGGTCTGCAGAGGCAACGAAGGAGAGTTTGCATTGTTAGTTATTCCTGGAGATCGCAGAGTGAACATAAGAAAAGCTGCGGAGGCGCTGAACACGACAAATGTGAAATTGTTGTCGTTTGCTGAGGCAGAGTCTGTGAGCGGGTATCCGCCAGGTGGAACACCTTCGATACATCACAAGACCAAGATGAAGGTCGTTGTCGATAAAAGCCTGCTGAGTCTTGAGACAATATTCTGCGGGGGCGGTACCCGAGATCGGCTTCTTGAACTAAGAACTGACGATATCGTCAGACTGCAAAACGCCTTGGTAGCTGAAATCTCAGAATAGACAAAATTTCGTACTGATTAAATAGACTCTGTGTTGCGTAGAAGCCATGCCGAATCCTGCTCTTCAAGAACTGTTGTCAGCTTACAAACCGATCTGGGCATTGAATCATGCTTCGGCAATATTCGAGTGGGACTCCGAAACCTACATGCCCATTGAGGGAGCGAAGTCACGAGGGTTTGCTCAGGCAGAAATTGCTCTCATGAAGCAGGAGCATATGAAGAATCTCGAACAATCAATTGTTAAGGTTCAGAAATTACCGGAACTGGGAGATCATGAGAAAGGCGTTCTGCGAGTTCTGGGCAGGGAGCTTGAGTACTACCAAAAAGTTCCGCCTTGGCTAATCGAAGAACTCGAAAAAGTCACCGCTGAAGCTACTGTGGTTTGGAGAGCTGCACGCAAAAAATCTGATTTTTCAATCTTCAAACCATTTCTTGAAAAAATTGTCACGCTCAAACAGACTGAAGCTGACAAACTCGGCTATGTCGGTCATCCGTATAATGCGTTGCTTAACCTGTTCGAGGAGGATCTAACGACTGATGATGTAGACCGGATGTTCTCAGGCCTTATTCCGGAATCGAAGAAGATATTGGAAAAAGTTGTCTCTAATTCAATTTTCCCTTCAACTCATCCGCTTGAGGAGATGGAGTATGAACAGGACGCTATGAAGAAGGTGAACTTGGAAGTTCTCCGTTTTCTAGAAATGCCTGAACAGACTTTCAGGATGGATGTATCCACTCATCCTTTCACGGTTGGTATGTCTCTGGAAGATGTGCGAATCACAACGAGGTATGAGGGTAAAAGTTTCAGAGAGAGTATGTATTCAGTAATTCATGAATGTGGGCATGCGCTATACGATCTGCAAATCGATCGTTCCCTTGAGTACACGCCAATTGCAGGCGGTACTTCGCTGGGAGTTCATGAATCCCAATCAAGGTTTTGGGAGAACATAGTGGGACGAAGCCGTGACTTCACGCGACTCATCTATCCTATGCTTAAGAGTCATCTCAGATTCCTGTCAAACTATGACGAAAGTGAAGTGTATCGGTACTTCAACATGGTTAGGCCCAATACAATTCGCGTAGCGGCTGATGAACTGACCTACAATTTTCATATCCTTCTTCGTTACGAAATTGAGAAAAAACTTGTTGCGGGAGATGTTTTAGTTGAAGATGCGCCGTCGCTCTGGAATGAGATGATGGAGAAATATCTGGGAATTAAAGCGAAATCAGCATCGGAAGGTATACTGCAGGATGTTCATTGGAGTGGAGGGATGATGGGATATTTCCCAACATACTCTCTCGGTAACGTCTTGTCCGGCATGCTACTCGAACGGTTGCAGAAGGATATAGACCTCGGATCAACCGTGAGGGATGGGAAGTTGAATGTTGTGAAGAACTGGTTGAGGGAACATGTTCACAAGTGGGGTGCGACTTATTCGCCTAAAGAATTGCAGGAAAGGCTGTTTGGAGATCAGTACGTTCCCAAGCCGCTTGTCCGGTATCTTGAAAGGAAGTATTTGGGTTAATCACCGCGCGCATCAGTAATCTCATAAGTCTCGTCTTAACTAACCTGGACGAAACGTAGAAGGTCAATTGCTGAATGGTTCGAAAACATGCTCGAAATCCTGCCTTGGCTGCTGTACTGTCTTTGATCGTTCCTGGACTTGGTCAAATCTATTCTGGAAAAAGCGAGCGTGGAGTGGCCATACTTGTTGCAGGGATCATCGTTGGCACGTTAGCGCTGATTTGGCAAACTCTCTTCGTAACAGCGAGTCCTTCAGATCCTTTCTTTCTTCCTTACCGAATAGTCCTAACATTATACGGTGCCGTATTCTGGATTTGGCAAGTAGTTGACGGTTATCAACAGGCGAAAGACTGATTTCTTAAAATTTTGGCGGGCCCGCGGGGATTCGAACCCCGGACCCCAGGCTTCTCCCGCTGATTAGCGCTTAGAGGGCCTGTGCTTTAGACGCTTACCAGTGAGCGCTATCCAGACTGAGCTACGGGCCCGACCGTTTGAGTGTACGATTCTTGCTTAAAGTCATAATGGGTTTATTCTATGAAGATGCCTGGTCGGTATGGCTCCGCTGATTTGGCTTTAGACTTGGGATCGTATAGTTCATGGTCTTCTTCTCCGTGAACGTCAACGTTTACTTTTAATTCCTGGCTCAGAAATTCACGTGCGTTTATGAGTAGTTTCTGTTCGTGAAGTTTACCAATTTTAGTTCGCCGTTTTCGTAGATCGGCGGGCATTGTTCGTGCTTGGTTGATTATTTTGCCTGCGAACTTGGGCAGGTCCTTCTGATTGAACATTTTAGCGGTTATCATGTCTCTGATTAATCCGTTCAAGGTTTCTGGATGCGTTTCCGCTCTTTGCAGGGCCTCTTGGTAGATTCGCCATTTCCATTCAGCTGCGGTGTAGTAATGGATTTTTTTAGGGGTTATTTTGGTCGTTGTAACGATCTCTTGTGTATCCGCAAGTATCTGTTTAACGAGCTCTTCCTGTTCTTCGGCATTTTCGTCAATTTTGGTTGCGTCGTACTCGGGCCATTTTGTAGTTGATACGAAGTCCTTTTCGCCTATCATATGCCATGTCTCTTCAGCTAGATGGGGGGCGAATGGTGCTAGGAGTCTAATCCAGATGGAAATGACTTGATTTACTGTAGCTGAGTCTGGGATCATAACACGTCGTTGGTACCATCGTAAGTCATTCCAGACATCGTATATTGCTGTGACGAGTGCAGTTCTCGTTTTCATTTTTGCGATAGCTTCGGAGATAATTTTGATTCTTGAATTGATTCTGCTTGTCAACCACGATTCCATGTGAGCGTTAGAGGATTTCTGAGCTCCATTGTTCTCTTCGACTAGTCGCAGAAATCCTGCCAATCTGTTTTGTATGTCACGAACGTTTTCAAAACGCCAGTCGGGGTCGTCCATTCCCTCGGCCGCGAGGAGGATCGTGCATCGGACTGGGTCTGCTCCGTATTTTTCGCATGCCTTCCAGAGTGGAACAAAATTGCCTTTGGATTTATGCATCGGTTGTCCTTCGACGCGCATGAAGCCATTAACTCCGATTGCGCGTGGCCAGTATTGCTTGTTGAAGAGGGCTACGTGGTGGAATATGAAGAAGCTTAGATGATTGCCGACCAAATCTTTTCCTGAATTTCTCAGATCAACTGGATACCAGTAGAGGAATTCTCGTCTCATTTGTTCTAGTACAGTAGAGTTGATGTTGAATTGGTTGGCAAGTTGTTCAACTGGTCCGGTTCCAAAGTAGGTGTAATCGAAGATTTCTGGCGCGAGTTGTTCGGCTGTGATCATTCGGGCGTTGACAAATTTGCTTACCATGTAGTAGGCCATGTAGACCGTTGAGTCACTTAGTGTCTCCACGATCCAGTCTGGACTCCATGGTAGAGGTGTGCCCAGGCCTGTTTTTCGGGAACAAGGCCAGTCTTGAAGCCAATCGATAACTTCTTCGAACCAGTTTCTTGCTTCTTCAGGAAAGAAGGTCATTCCACTGACTGCTTCATGAGCAAGCATCTTCCATTTTGGATCCGAATATTTGAGGAACCATTGATCTTCAAGAACTTTAGCAACGCAACGTGTGTTACATCTACAGATTACTGGTTGAGGTAGTTCATACATTACGTCTGCGATGCCCTTACTTCGGAAGCCTACTACAAGCGTTTGTTTAATGTCAGCGATTTTTCGTTTAGAATAAATTCCGCATCCTTCTTTCAGGATCCCGCTGTGAAACTCTGCTTTGTAAATCTCCTTCGTAGCTTCTTCACCAGCGGGATCGTTCTGGTTTTTAATTCCTAATTTGTCAACGATTTCTACTGCTGGATAGTCGCCGTATCCTTCGACTGAAAGGATTGAGATGGGACGGATGGTCATTATTTCAGTTGATATGAGTCCGAACTTTTTGATGATGGCCGCGTCTCTTTGAAGATCTCTCAGAGCGAGCCAATCGAAGGGCGCATGTGCTGGTACGCTGTACACTAGGCCGGTGGCATTATTTGGATTGACGAATGTGCCAGGAAGGATTGGAATTTCTCTTTGTTGTACTGGGTCTAAACATTTTTTTCCGATCAGTTCGGTCCCTTTTAGTTGTCTGATAATTTCTATTCGTTTTAGTTGGTTGAGTAATTTCTCGGATGCTTCTTTACTGATGATCCAGCGTTCGTCGTTTACGTTGGCTTCTACGTAGTCGGCTTCGGGGTTTATCCAAAGGTTTGTGACACCGTAGATCGTCTCAGGTCTGAACGTTGCGCAGGGGAGGTTTAGGTCTCCAATTTTGAATTTGAGAAGTGTGAACTCTTCTGGTCGCACGCCTTCCCCCTGGAGTCTATCAGCGTCTCCGGTAGGGCTCTCATCTTTCGGACACCAGACGACCGCATGGGTTCCTTTTGCTACATATCCTCTTTCTTGTAACCGTAGATATTGCCACGTGACGAATTTACTGAAGGCGGGATGGAGGGAACTTGTGTGAAATTCTCTTCTCCAGTCGATTGACATTCCAAGTTTCTTCACCGCCTCACGGTTTGCGTTAGTGTAATATTGTGCCATGAAAACTGGGTCGACGAATTTTTTCAGGTCGTCTTCCGAAACTTCATCAACTTCTCTTATTGGACGAATGACTTCCTCGTCTCCGCTTTTGATTCGTTCAGCTGCGCCTGCAACTGTTTTGCCTGTCCAATGCCAAGCCCATGGAAATAGTACGTTGAAACCGCGCATGCGCATGTATCGAGCATAGACGTCTATTCTGGCCGCGGTGAATGCGGATCCAACATGCAGTGGACCACTCATGTAAGCGAATGGAAATGTGACGAAACATTTCTGACGGTTTGGGTCTGGATCTGCATCAAAAAGTTTTGAATTTGCCCATTCAGTTTGCCATTTATTGTCTAGTTTGTTCCAATCTGTAGGCATGGCTTTCACTTCTTGAGCATCGAGTTTAGCAGGGATTCAGAGTCAGTGAGGATTTGATCAACGTTGGATTTCGTTCCGCCTCCTTGGCCGAAATAGTCCTTGCCGCCACCGCCTCCTCCGATTAGTGAAGCGAGCTGTGTGGCGAGTTTGCCTGCATGAATGCCGGATTTGACCGCCTGCTTTCCCGCTCCAACTAAGATTCTTGTCGAGTCTCTGGCGAGAATCAGCAGCACTACGGCGTTTGGCGCCTGTTCAGTAATTTTATTGATTGTCGAGATCAGTTCGTTCTCTTCGTTTTGCGTATATTTCGCTTGGCAGAATTTTAGTCCGTCAATGTTTTTGCTTATGCTGAGAAGTCTGTTTGCTTCGCGTTCTGCCCATTCTGCTGATAATTTGTCAAGGCGTTGTAGGAGTTTCTTGTTTTGAGTAACTAGGGTCTGAACTTGTTGG
>DASQZS010000322.1:0-2335 GCA_035638535.1 Candidatus Acidiferrum sp. | reverse complement strand
TGTTAGAGCTAAAGAAACGTGGTGAAAACGTCTTTCGACAACTGGTCCGGCAGTACGTCAAAGTTACTGATGTTCGCCTAAGAGAAGAGATTACGGGTCACAAGATCGATGTATGCATAGGAACAGGCGGGAACCTTGAGTCTCTTGGAGACTTGCGGGTAGAAATTTGTAAAGGCAAGACAAACACGTCTGTTACAATCGAAGAACTCGATATTATTCTAAAGGAACTTCAAGCCCGTTCCTATGAAGGTAGGATAAAGGACTTCAAATTACGATCCGATCGCGCCGATGTGATTATTCCGGCCGCGCTGGTACTACAGAACATCGCTCGCGAAGCCAACATCAACGAGATTCTAATTCCTCGCGTCGGTGTCAAGGACGGCTTACTCATTGATATGGCGGATAAAATGCGGACTGGAGAATCCGAACCACTATCCCGCGCCCAGGTTATCACTTCTGCACATTTGCTGGGTAGGAAATATGATTACGAGCAGCAACATGCCGGCAATGTAGCTCGTTTTGCTCTCGAACTATTCGATTCAACAATGAAACTTCACAAACTCGGCAATGACGAACGGCTCTTACTTGAAGTGGCAGCTCTGCTGCACGATGTAGGGTATTACATCTCGGTGACTAACCACCACAAGCATTCATACTATATCATCAACTCCTCACCCCTCATCGGCCTAGATGAAATACAGAAGGCCCTAATAGCAAACGTCGTAAGGTATCACCGAAAGTCAATTCCGAAGCCAAATCATAGAGAATTTTACGAATTAACGCCAAAACAACGCCAAATTGTCCTAAAACTGGCCGCAATTTTGCGGCTCGCCGAGGCTCTGGATCGCGAGCATGCAAACAGAGTTAAAAAGATCCGGGTTGGTAGGAGTGGGAATAAGTTCAGAATCTTTCTCGAAGGAGACGGTAATATGCTACTTGAAAAATGGGCGTTAAACCGCGGACGTCAACTTTTCGAGAAGACATTCAAGAAGAAAGTGCAAATCCAGTAGTGGAACGCGTGACAGCGCACTCTAATAATCAACCATATTCCGGGAGCAAATCCTACGACTCAGCTTGTCCGGTGAAGAATCAATAGTTCGAGGCTTAATAGATGGCCTCAAAATCCAACACCAAAAATCCATCACGGATCCAATCTAAAGTTACGTCGAAATCAAAGACAAACAAAGCAACCGGAAGAAGAACCCAACATATCCGAAAAAGCGCCCAAAGTTTGACCACCCAAATCGTTCCACCCATGGCCGCGAAAAGTGTGAGAAAAACGTCGCCAAGAAAATACGCGGCTAACCAGACTACGAAAACGAAAGCTCGAATCCGAACAAACCCATCGCAACCAAACTATGTGCTCGGATTTATCGCCCGAGCATTAGAGCAAAAATGGGCGCAGTACGAAATCGCTCTAAAACAATTTCAGACGAAACCAACGCGAACGACTGTGCACGACCTGAGAGTGGCTATTAGAAGGTTGACAGCTATCCTCGATTTGATTCATAAATTCATTCCTCAAAGCAATGTCGATGCAGCCCAACAGAGACTGAATGAACAGGTGTCAGGCCTGAGCGACCTTCGTGACATACAAGTTCAAATCTCCACGATACGTAAGATTTCGAAAGATTTTCCGGAACTGAAAAAATTCTACAAAAGCCTTCTTGACGACGAAGAAACCCACCTTAAGCATTCAAAGCAAATCACCGCTCCCGCATTCGTTAACCCGCTAGATTCTGCGATAGGAAGAATTAAGGTCAGTCTGAACGCCCGTCGCGGCAGCATAGCTCCAGATAAGGCACAGAACATAGTCGAAGAGACTGTTAACGACGCCTTCGAGCTTGTAGTGAAACGTCTCAAAGAACTAAACCCCGGAGAATATTCTACAGTTCACCGCGTACGACTCGCCTTCAAACCCTTCCGTTACTTGCTTGAAACATTTTATCCGCTATTATCTGAAGTCGAAGTAAAGCATGTGAGGAATGCACTGTGGCTTAGCAGAGTGATGGGAGAAATCCAAGACTTCGATGTCCTCATGAAGAATCTAGTAGAATACAAGTGGGAGAATGGTGATCAACGGAAAGCCATGATGGAAATATGGCAAGAGACAGAAGCTCGCAAGAATGAAACAACTCGACGCTTTCTAAGCTCACTGAGCAAGTTTAGCGAGTTGTTGAAACCTATCTCTCAAGATCAAATCCGACCCATCAAAATGAAGACTATCTACATACTCAGACATGGGATTGCAATGCAACGCGGAGATCCTGGGTGTCCTTTGGACTCGGATCGTCCTCTCACTGCCAAAGGCGTGCGTCGAACTAAACGCATTTCG
>DASQZS010000321.1:0-4319 GCA_035638535.1 Candidatus Acidiferrum sp. | reverse complement strand
CGTTCTCGGTCGTGGAAACAATACTTGAACAGGCAACCAAGAGCAATGTTGACCTTATCGTTATGGGAACGAGAGGATTAACTGGATTCAAAAAACTACTAATTGGAAGCGTCTCGTCAGGCGTAGTTAACCACGCGCACTGTTCCGTTCTAATAGTCAGATGAAAAGCCAAATGGCAGTATTCGATTTGACACCCGAAAGCAATGAGATGCAGAACAAAATAGCGTTATCAAACAAAGCCCTCCGAGCATACCTGAAAGAGTGTGGGCGTGATTCATACATGGTGGATTACAACAGATGAGATGTTACTTCCATAGGTGAAAAAAATGAACTGGAAAGAATTTTTGAAACCTGATATAGCAAAGATACTTCTTACGGTTCTGATAGTTGCGATTGTATGTTATTTTTATCTTACACCGATTCTAACGGAACCTTTGTGGCGTTGGGTAGCTGCAATTATCTTTTGGTATTTAGTATCTTGTCTAACAGTCTTTGGCTATAAAAAATTCAAAAGAAAGAAGTGAATCATTTTAGTAGGGCAGTTCGAAATTTCCAGATTACTGCATATACGATAACTATGCAAATATTGGCTATCAAACGATAGAGGAAAGCCTGAGAATGCAGAGGGGTTAGTGCATCGATTATCAAATCAGCTATTACGATTGTTACAATCATTCCAATTACTGTCTTCAATACTATTTTCTTATCCATGTTTTCAATCCTTTTTTTATCGTTGCTTAAGATACCCCACTACTTTCGAGTGATGCATAAATAATTCCAACAATAGAAGTGCAGCCTAGTTGGGATTTCAGATGGACTTTCACCCCATAGGACGCTGGAGAGGAGAAGGGTCTGGATTTGTTGCAGCCACGATTAGGCGGCATCAGGCGGAGCATTATTGGCCTTCTTACTACCCACCGCCTGCCTACGCAACTCCCACAATGTACGCCTCCTCACCTTTCTACTCCCCATACGGTTACGGCGGTGGTTACCCAGCATATTTCGGATATTATAGCCAACCTATACTATACTATCCTCCAACTCAGACAAGTTTCCAGCAGCCATCTCCTCACGGCATGGGTGCTTGCCCTAATTGTGGCAGTCCGCTCCAGTGCTATGTCAACTTCTGCGATAGGTGTGGAACTCGCCTAAGATAACTCGATTAGCTAGACTGATCTACTTTTTGCGGATAGCGGCTGTCATGAAGCTGCTTCAATGAACTACTTTCGAGACAGTCTCCTACCCGTTCGGGTCTCTCATTGAGTTATGTTGAGCCTTGCGTTCACTCGTGCATGGTTTTCGGAAATAGGATGGATGATTATTTGGTCTATCAATGCAAGTGTGGACGGATTGCAACCTTAGAATTACGGCTGCCAAATTATCAGCGGATGTATTGCTGCGACGTATGCGAGAGATCACATCGACGAGTAAATCGAGAAGCAGAGTTTAGAAAATTAAGATAATAAAAATAATCATAAAAGTTTCAAGAAAACTGAATTGAGTAGACCGGCCTATACTCCTATAAGTCGTCGAGAAGAAAATATCATCTTGACTGACATTGAGCCAAGATATTGTTGTATGCAGAATGTGTGGGTGTGTTTACAATAAGCGCTCGATTAGCAACGTAGGCACATGCCCTGTTTGCAAAACTATGGTTAGCGTTCCTTTAGAAAAATAACAGATAGTTATAGTGTAACCGAATGCCTACAGTGATGCTATTGCAGGTTCTTTGATGGCGTTGATTGAAATCAGGCGAAATTAAACCGGGTACCAATAATGTACCAAAACTGGTGCATTGTTGTTAGAAAGTCTTCTGGATTCAGAATATTACAGCGTCGCCCTACGGCTCTTAGGGTTTTGATTGCGGCTCGGATGGTTGGGGTTCTGTAGCCTTCCCGGTTGAGCCAAATGGCGTGTTCGAGAATTCTTGCAGATATCTCATGGGGTACGGTGGGTTCATTGGAATGGTGCGGGGGAGGGGATTCGAACCCCTGAACCCCTACGGGACAGGGTCCTAAGCCCTCCGCGCAAATGCTCTGCGCCTTTGACCTGGCCTCACCCCTTCAGGTTTCTCTGAAGGTTTGGCAACCCCCGCGGTTACCCTCGAATAGCATTAGAAGTAGATTAGTTATTCTTATCCAGCACATTTCACGGCTTTACCGAGGATTAAGGGAAGAAGTATGGCAGCGACTGCGATGGAGGTGGAGCAGTCCCTTCCTTCCCGCCTCCGTGCTTCGATTTCTGTTCGATTTTTTGAATTCTAATTTTATGGTGTTCCGCTAGGACCCGATATTCTTCAGAAAAGCCGAGATGGTGTAGTACGTGTTTCATCTGCATCTTTACGTCCTTGATGTTGAGTTGCGGTCCGTTCTTGGTTTCGTTAAGGATCAGTGTTCCGCCTTTGACGTTTACATCGATCTGAGTGCGTTCCTTGAGTGCATCAGCAATCTGTTTTCCGACCTTTTTGAGGTCAGTTAGTTCGACCTCGATCAATGTTACTACCCGTCAGTACTCGGGCAGCTTTCTCTAATACGTCTTCCTTCAAAAGAAAATCAGAGGGGAAGGCGGACAATCTGTCCGCAGCCCTCGCATCTGAGAAATTCGTGGTACTCATCTCGGAAGAGATAGCGTACTCTTCGCAAGTGTTGGCAAGCCTTCAATATGCGTTCCAATTCTATCACCAATGTCTGTATAGGCCTGCGAACAGTATATTCAAGAGACATGACTGAAACTGACCATTTTTACCCGTAAATCTTGATCAACGCTCGGCTAAGGTCACGAAAATGACCTCCCCTCTTGACATTTTCAACTAGTGGATTCCGAACAGTTGGTTGTGTGTTGTAGGCTGATAGTTGTCAAGAGTTCTGGGTACGTAAATGAGGAGTTGATTTGAACTGGAGAATTTGAGTGTAAGGTGAAACTATTTGCTTCACGTCAGCGGATACGTCCAGTTTGGATTTACTCTGTGGCGGTTGTGACGGTAACTTTGCGTCTCTCGTAGACTCTTACTGTTTTGATATTGAGGAATTCAAGTAGTCCGTATCTGCCGAGTTCTCTTCCTATTCCACTTTTCTTGACTCCTCCGAACGGTACGCGTGGGTCCGAGGCCACAGTGTTGTTTATGGATACTACGCCGCTTTGGATCTCACGCGCCAGGTTTTCTCCAGTTTGCAAATCCTGAGTCCATACGGAAGCTCCAAGTCCAAACTCTGAGCCGTTAGCTACTTCAACCGCCTCTGTTGCGTCCTTGACAACAATTATAGGTGCTGCAGGGCCGAACACTTCTTCCTTCATTACGGGCATCTGTAGTGTGACCTCAGTGAGGATGGTGGGTTCGTAGAAGTAGCCTTTCCTGTCGATCCGGTGCCCTCCAACTTCGATCTTGGCGCCCATCTTCACTGAATCTTGGACTTGTTTTTCAATTTCTTTGAGTGCGCCTTCTCGGACCATCGGACCAATATCGGTATCTGCATTGAGTGGATCGCCGACTTTGAGTTTCTTTACTTTGGCGATGAATTTTTCGGTGAATTCTTCCGCGATTTCTTTCTCGGCTATGAAGCGTTTCGCAGCGATACAGCTTTGTCCGTTGCAGATGAATCGTCCAGCAACCGCCCCTGCTGCAGCAATTTCAAGATCTGCATCTTTGAGCACGATGAACGGGTCGCTACCGCCCAATTCGAGTACACATTTTTTGAGGTTTCTTAACGCTCGTTCTCCGACTTTGCTACCGATTCCGACGCTTCCGGTGAATGTGACTGCGTCCGTACCAGGATCATCGATCATTTGGTCTGCGATTCTCGAGTCCCCGATTAAGGTCTTGAATACTCCAGTAGGGAGTCCGGCTTCGTTGAAGGCCGATTCTAAATTTATGCCACTCTTCGTTGTGACGCTTGAGGGTTTGAAGACGGCAGTATTGCCCGCGGATAGTGATGGTGATGCGAATCGAGCCAGTTGCCACATGGGGAAGTTCCACGGCATAATTGCGGCTACCACACCTATTGGATCGAAAGCGACAAAACTTTTTGCCGCATCTGTTTGAGCAGGTTCAGGAACAAGAAAATGTTCAGCATTTTCTGCGTAATATTCGAGGACCAACGCGCACTTCTCGACTTCAGCAATCGATTCCCTGATTATCTTGCCCATTTCATTACTCATGTCTTTTCCGAAATCTTGTTTTCGCTCGCGCAGAATTCTAGCGGTATTTGTGAAATACTTGCCTCGATCAGAAGGCTGTAAGCGTCTCCAACTCTGGAAAGCCTTCCGTGCGCGGGTAATTGCTTCTTTGATTTCGTCGGGTGTCGCGACATCGTATTCGGCGA
>DASQZS010000320.1:0-3251 GCA_035638535.1 Candidatus Acidiferrum sp. | reverse complement strand
ACTTCCACGAGAAGACTTGTCATCTCGAGCCGTTTCGTCGTAGCATCAATCTTCTCGAAAGCATCAGTTAGCTTAACAAACCTCAAAGATTGATCTATCCTGATTCAGCGACTTCTCGTGGATCCAGTACGTAGTGCATGGTTCTTGAGTGTTTCCTATCTCGGTTTCGTGACTTTGTACTTAAGTTAGATGATGTCGCGATTGCTGCAGAAGATTCGTCGGATATCGTGATTGCGTTAGTGACAACGGCACAGGTTAAGTTGCCCTGAACAGTTTTAATAAATAATAGCGATAAGTAAACGCGTAATTCAGAAGGTTCCCGGCTTGAAATGTCCTCTCTGTGGAAAGGATATGACGAAAATGAGCGAGAGCGCCGCGGAGGCCCAAGGCCGGAAGGATGAGATTTACTACTGCGATCGTCACGGAGTCTTGAACAAGGGTTCTGACCTGAAAGAAAAAGCTGACAAGATGGCTAAAACCGAATCGAAGAATCAATAAATTACTCGATCGCAAGACGCCAATCCACATCGAGCGTGAGTAGATTGGCGTCTGAAAAGTCATGTGGAGCAGTAATATTCAGACGAGATGGAACGATGAAGTACCTTCTTTTGCACTACGAAGGAGGACACTGGGATTTTGTTAAGGGGCATGTGGAGAGCGATGAAACGGAGAGAGAGACGGTTCTACGTGAGACAGAGGAGGAAGCAGGGATAACAGAGCTTACGTTCGTTGAAGGATTCCGTGAGCCGATTAGTTACTACTACAGACGTGCTGGAAAGACCGTCCTGAAGGAAGTCATCTTTTTCCTGATGGAAACCAGCACCGACAAAGTCCGTCTATCTCGGGAACATGTTGGTTTTGATTGGCTCTCATATGATAGTGCGATGAATAGGTTAACCTTCAAGAACGCGAAAGAGACTTTGCGCAAGGCGAACGCGCTAATTGAAACGCTGTCTAAGCATGGAATCCTAGGCGCCGACGAAAGCGGCCAAAATCACCCTGGCGCTGTGTAACTTATTGTCGGCCTGTTGGCACACGATACTGTTAGTGCCTTCTAGGACATAGCCAGTGATCTTCATGCCTCTATGAAAAGGATTCATTCGATTTCGGTCTTAGTTTCGTGTTTCTTAGTACCCATTTTCGGTAAGTTGTACTTTTTCGGGGTCTTCTTCGTTGGATCTATCAGAAATCGACCGGACTTCAAAATATCCATCCCGATTAGGACAGGATAGCGCATGTCGGATCTGTCATTGACGGTTACTGGGAGCGCAAATTTCACGCCGGCGATTTCTACGACACCTCGAACCAGCGGTCTCGTTCTGACTTCATCCAGAAACGCTGATTTTACTTTAGCGACATCCACTGTGGGTCCGAGACCGATGTTTGCAGCTAGCCAAACGTCAACCGATGTTCTTGATGCACCCGTATCGACCTTTCCCTTCACACGCGCCTCGCCGTGGTGGCCAATGACTTTGACGTATTCGATGGGCCCGATGAAGATTCGCTCTTTTGCACTCAACCAGTTCACTTTGACATACTCTTTATCAGTACTATGGTATAACCCCAGTGTAGGCCCAGGCGCTCATCATGAAAATAGGCGTCATCTCAAGGAATGAATCATTTTGGGCAACTACTGAGATAATTCGTGCACTAAAGCGCAAGCACGTAGAGCCTTTGTATCTTCATACCCCGCGAATCCATCTTGCCCTAGAGGCAGAGAAGGTTGATGCGATTTACGAAAACAAGTCTCTTCACAGGTTAGATGCTGCAATTCCGCGGATTGGGCGCAGCTTGACCCAACTTGGCGTTATGCTTCTTAAGCATCTTGAACTGATGAAAATCCCAACAACTTTGTCCGTCAATGGATTACTTACCGCCCGAAACAAGTATTTCACGTTGCAAGCACTTCACGCGGTCGGCGTAAGAATTCCCGATAGCATACTAATAGCGTTAAGAGATGGAAACGAGGACCTTCTGAAGTACTTATCTCCGCCGATTGTTCTAAAACTCCTTACTGGAACTCAAGGAATCGGAGTTATGCGGGTTAGAGATGTGAAGGAGGCTGGTCCAATAATCGATACGTTGTCCGAGTTGGACCAGATGATCTGTTTACAAAAATATGTTCCTAATCCGGGTGAGGACTTACGGGTTTTCGTGGCTGGTGGAGAGATAGTTGCAGCGATGAAACGAAAAGCTGCCCCACACGAATGGAGGAGCAATATCCACATAGGGGGTCACGGAGTCGCGTACAAACTTTCGAACGCTGAGTCTGAGATCGCACTGAAAGCCGCAGACGCCGTAGGTGTAGAGATCGCCGGCGTAGACCTAATTTCAGCCAAAGGAAATCCGTTCGTGATCGAAGTCAACGCATCTCCCGGATTTAGGGGACTACTGGCGGCAACAGGCATTAATGCAGCGGACAAAATCGCCGCGTATGCCATTAAGAAAGCCAAACGTTAGCCAACATACACAGTTCTTGCCAAAACAGTAATTGGATTCATCTCACAAGATGATCCTGCCTGTTGGCAATGAGGACAGTCACAAGCATGATGCTCAAATGATCTTAACCTGGGGTATCTGAGCGTTTGGGCTATGATACCTGAAACCTCTTAAATGAGATCAGGTAGAGTCCCTTCAGGCACTTATGAAACATACACGCGACCTCGAGCCACTCCTACCCGTCTGGATCCGGAAGGTTAGAGATGATTACAGACGCCGCGGAATGTCTGAAGTCACCACAGCCAGATTCACCGCGGAATTATTCTACACCTGGGAAAAATATCATCTCGATCTCTCGAGAGTCAAGCAGGCAGAATTACTGAAACATACGGACGAGTACCAGAAGCATGTTAAACGCAACAGTTACAGACTTCACGTTGTGATTCTAAAGAAAGCGCTCAAGATCATTGGACGCGAAGAACTGGCTGAAGAACTGATCATACCTAAGCGTGAAGACACAACCAGGAACATTCAGATCCTATCTCGAGAAGATCGTCAGAAACTCATACGCCAAGCAGCAAGCCTCCAAGAACGATTGATAATCGAACTCTTAGACACGACAGGCGGTCGTCGTGGTGAGTTATGGAAGCTACGAATCCGAGATGTTCAATGGGACAAGTACAGCGCCATCGTCATGCTTGACGGCAAGACGGGCACACGAAGACGACGAGTATACAGTCCAATCTCCGAAGATCTCCGAGAACAAATCAATACTCACCCAAACAAGCAGGATCCGGACGCAACACTCTTCT
>DASQZS010000319.1:0-2041 GCA_035638535.1 Candidatus Acidiferrum sp. | reverse complement strand
AGCTAGGGATTGGTTCCGTTCTATTTCCTTGAGAATATGGTGTACGGAAGCTTGGACTGCGGCAGGTTGACCGACTTCTATCGCTTTATCCAACGAATACGCATCCGTGTCACTAGGATTCGTATACGTCGCCCGTTAAATCTTGCGTACGGTGCGCGTACACGCATCCTACTCAGTAACCATCACACTCTCTTATAATTCATCGAGCTTTATGAAACAGTTTGACGAAGTCTTATACTCCGTCTCTGAAGTGTCTAACCGATTGCGACCGGATCGGCTGATCGTCTACGCCTCTATGGTGTTGGCACAGCTCTGTACCGGTAAAATGGTGCTGCAATCCCACCCTCGGCGCCAATTTACTTGTAACCGTACGGGTATTCTCGAGTTGATCAGTGATTAGTGAATTAAGTCTTAAATGCCGAGATATCGCACATAGTGCTCGTTAAACTTGGACGATATTATATTCTCCAAAGCATTCGACATTCGTATATTAGGTGTGACATTATCCTCGATCATTTTGAACACCGCTCGTTTTCTTTCACCTGCGCTCTGGGCAGCTTGAATCGCTTTCATCGGCAGTATTCCTCGATATCGAAAACCGTCAGGACTAGTAGATGGCGAAGTTATAATTTTGATCAACAGATCTACTCTTTCCTCAAGTTGGAGAGTCTCCCAGCGTCTTCGAGCCTTCTGATCTGCTTTCGGGCATCCAAACATTGTATCCGCAATTCGCACAACGACCGTTCTCATCAAAGATTCGATGAGAGCATCCGCCATACAGATCCAAGCGTCTTCTTTTTGAGATGGCGACGCGGACGAATCCACGCGGAAGCCTAGACGAAGGCATAATCTTCGCCTAATTCTAGGACGTGATTAAATGTTCAAATTTGACATTAGTTCCCTGCCAATGTACCCATCGGGTCCCAGAAAGGCAGAACCACTGGGTCAGTTTCAAGGGCTTTAGTGAGCTCTGGAGGCAGATATTCTTTCCTCACAATAACCTCGTAGAGGTATTCGTCGAACCACTGATCCATCATGTACATGTATCCTTTTTCACCTATATCGGTCCCCCAGCTGTTTTCAACTCGCCATTTCTTAGGGTTGCTATGCTCATCGAGGTCAACGCCCGTGATCACCATAGCGTGAGTCATCTCACTATCTCTATAATCCAATCTTGCAGCCTTATCGAGTTGGAACTTCATGCCATAGACTAATTCGTAGTCGTAGATGCTCAGGTCCATTGCGCCCATCTTCGTCTCCAGCATTTTACCAACGTCACATCCGAACCACACTGCATGATTACCTTTGATCATCTCAATAGTTGCTTTCTTCAGCGTGTTCAAGTCGACATTAAGGTAACGAGTATCTTGTCCGCCAACCACGTTACCGAGGTACCTGACAGTGTACACTTTGTTGAGGGGTTTGTCTTTTGTTGGGGCATTGATAAGACTCACGAAATCATCAAGGTCTACTCCTACATATTCATCATAGAACTCAACTGGTGTAATGTTCCCCCTTCTATGAAAATTGCCGGGC
This sequence comes from Candidatus Acidiferrum sp., assembly GCA_035638535.1. Taxonomy (GTDB): domain Archaea; phylum Thermoproteota; class Bathyarchaeia; order 40CM-2-53-6; family 40CM-2-53-6; genus FEN-987. Next base: position 505 of record DASQZS010000319.1, on the reverse strand, counting down.
TTATCACGCCACTCCCAGTAAAATGTCTCTGGAGGAACGCCAAGGTTGATGCACAGCAGCTTGTAGAATTCTTCCATTACTTCTCCTTTCTTCTCTCTTAGCTCCGCCATAGAAGCCCCGCGCTCGTTCATGTCTCGGAGTACCTTAGCATATTCTCTTAATTTCGTGACAGATAGGGCATTCATCGCATCAGAATTGTTGCTGTTCTCTGTTTCTGGCATGAAGGTTTTCGGTACCACACCGTACTTTTTTATGAGATTCACAAACATATTCCATTGGCCGCCATCGGATAGTGGATCGGAAAGAAGCGAACTAACTAGCCTGCCATTCAATGGTTCTTCCTTTGTTCCAATCATGTTTTCGAGGAAATAGTTGGCTTTTTCTAGTTTGTCCCAAAACATCTGATATATTTCAGAAAGCTCAAAGGTTTTCAGGTCTAATCTTTTCATGGCTTCAAGAGCCAGTGTACTTAGTCCAGAAAATAACCAGCATCGTCCTGATCTTT
>DASQZS010000318.1:0-6695 GCA_035638535.1 Candidatus Acidiferrum sp. | reverse complement strand
ATAGCACCTGGAGTATGCCGTGCATAAAGGGGTGGCCGATTCCGCAGAAGACGTCGCAGTAATACGTGAAATTCCCAGCCTGATTAGCAACAAAACTAACGGTCACAATTTGACCTGGCGGAATGAAAGCGTAAACGTTGAACGCATTGACCGCGAATCCATGCGTTATGTCCAAAGATTTCAGTTGAATTGTGACCAGTTGACCGGTGTAAACGGTGAGTGTTGGGTTATTGTAGTAGATTTTTCCGTCCTGAAAATTGGGAATATCCGTTACGTTGAAACCCCACGTGAATGTGGTCATGACAATATTCACGGACTCAGGGTGAGAATTCATCGGTTTCAGAGTGACGAAACTCACCAGTGCGATCGCTACGAGCACGACAACAACGAGAACCAGTGCTCCACGCTTGGCTATTTGGGAATGCAGAGTCTAAACCCCTGAATAGGATTATCGCCATATCATTTCAAGATGATGCCGACGTCCGATATTACGAAAATGTTAGGCGAAGTGGTCCTCCACTTAGCCATCGGTGACTTCAAGCGAATTCCATTGATCACTTACTCTCGACACAAACCGTTCGAGTGTGATGGGAGCCTTGAGCTACCTGGCTGAAATGAGAGAGAAACATTGATGTTCCGTAATCGCTACACTAATATACTCCGAAATGGTTTGAGGTGTGTCGGTTTACTTGACGAGCAGACCGGTTCTAATTCTAGCAGCAATGTTTCTTGTAGCACTAGTGACCGTTCTGCCTTCCCCGTACGTTCTAGTTGTAACTAAGAACCGGAAAGGTATGCCCTTCGTCGTTCGTCAAATACTACGTGATACCAGTCCGATAGCTTGGTCCAAAGGTCGGCACTTCACGGAAAGCGATCCAGTAACGAGTATGGGGGACGTAACTGTGTTGTCTGCTGTTGCAATGTGGCATCCACCGCAATTGGAGTTGAGTGTTCGAATTCAAGGTGGAACGGAATGGGTGCACGCGTCGACGATTCGTGCGATTGAGGAATGGGATCGTGAGGAAGCCTTGTTTATTCAGAGGTTCTATCCAAACGAATCATTTAGCTTGCAAGCTTCTTGCGCTATGAACCCAAGTCCGGTCTGCGTGCAGGGAAATCAGATTCGCAATTTTGTAAATGGTTACGTCTTCTATGAAGATGAGCGCACGATGAATCCTATGGTTAACGTATTATTTAGTCCAGTTTGTTCTAAGGAGACGGCTGCGATCGAACACGCATCTTCTGAATTGGCACTTACAGGTTTTGATGGTACACGCTTTACAATTTCTGTGCTATCTGCGCTGACCAATGTTCCGGACAACGCTACTTCGAGAGATGTTCTCTACCGCATCATGCTTCACGAGTTCGGTCACGTTATGGGATTAGGTCACATTTATGATGGCAAGGACATTATGGATGGTAACGCATACTTTCTAAATGATCCTGCTGAGCGCTCTTATATTTCCACAGTTGACTTATACGCGATCAGAGAGTTAGCCAAATTGGGTGAGGTCATGAAGCCCTTCAGCTTCATAACACTCCCTGCCACGATTCCGTATCAGCTAATCAATGTTGATCAAGGTTGAGAGCTGCGTCATTAGATTTAGCTGTTGAGTCTTCTTATAATTTCTTGGCTCGCGTGCGATTTGTTGAGAGTGTAGAAGTGTATTCCAGGAACTCCGTGAGCAATTAATTCTTTGCATTGGGACGTTGCATATTCGATTCCGTATCGCTGAACTTCCACTGTTTGATTTTGGATGGGTTGAAGATCTCTTATGATTTTTTCAGGGATTTTTGCTCCGCACATTTGAGTAAATCGAAGTATTTGATGGTAGTTTGTGATCGGCATTATTCCAGGAATAATTGGAACCGTCACACCTTTTTCACGTATTCTTTTTTCGAAAGTGAAGAAGTATTGGTTGTCGAAGAACAGTTGAGTTATTATGAAATCGGCTCCGGCCTTCACTTTTTGAAAGAGATAGTCCCAGTCGGTTTCTTTGTTAGGAGACTCAATATGTCCTTCGGGGTAGCCCGCGACAGCTATACAAAACGAGTATGAGTCGCGTATGAACTCTGTCAATTCGTTTGCATATTTGAATCCGCGCGGATTTGGCTTGAAGCTTGTCTCGCCTTTAGGTGGATCGCCACGCAGGGCGACTACGTTTTCGATCCCTGAAGCTTGCAGTTCGTCTAAGATTTTTTTGATCTCTTCTTTTGAATGCCCGACGCATGTGAGATGGGCCATGCTTTCTAGGCCGAGTATGTTTTTGGCTTGTTCCACAATCTCAATGGTCTTATCTCGGGTTCCGCCTCCGGCTCCGTATGTAACTGAGATATAGCCCGGGTTTAGCGTTTTGACTTTCTTTAACGCCTCAAATAGTTCCGTTCTTCCCTCTTCTGTTTTCGGTGGGAAGAACTCGAACGAGAATATCGGCCGAGCGTTTTTAGTTAGAATGTCAATGATTTTCATGAAAGATGCGCATCGTTTCTTGTAGCTGATTCATAAGGGGTATTCATGTTCTATTGATCAAAAATTAGAGTAATCCAAATTGGAATGGGATTAACTCCGGCTTGATAATTTGACATGACGTATGTCATACTTAAGTGAGTCGCTGTTAATCCCTGAGACTAACGACGTTAATTAGAAACCGGTCAATTTTTGGAACTATGCGCGGGAAACAATTCGATCGATCAACGATCAAGAGTGAAGAAGCTCTTTTTCCTCTTATCCGCTGTGGGATCGCTGAGAAACTAACGGAGATGGGTTTCAGAGTGAAGGATGTTGCGATGGTTCTACGGGTTAGCCCGGCTGCGGTTACTCAGTACTTGAAAGGAAGGAGAGGAAACAAACTGCACGAAAGCAAAAATCAGGAGCACATAATCGACGCACTGGCTGAGAAGGCGGCTCAGCGAATTCGTAGCTCAACTGGACCTTTGGAAGTGATTGAACTTATCGATGCCGGCTATCAGCTCCTTGCCGCAGGTACGGGAGAGAAGATCCTGCAAAGGAAATCGGAACCTCAGAAGAATGAATGGTTAAGACTTCTTAGGGGACGACTTCAACTTGAACTAAAAGCCGCTCAGAAATGCCTCGCATTGGCGAGTCAGACTCAAGATGATTACAGCAAACTCTTGCTCAGAATGATTGCGTCGGACAGCATCAGACACGCCGACATAGTCTCCCAAATAATGATACGCTTAGAAAGTGGGCACCAACCAGAATTTGAATCGCCAGCTGGAGAATTCTTGAATGAAGTGCTAACGATAGAAGACAAGGCGGCTGAAATCGCGCTGAATGAAACCATAAAGATTCCACATCGTATCGCTCAGCTGCTCCTAGAATCGATAGATATGGACGAGGAGAAGCATGAAAGAATGATTGCTGGAATGCTTAGGCTATTCAACGAACGTTGATTGAAGAGTTGCTGCCCGCAATCATCTAACGACTAATACTGAACAAGAAGCGTGGTTAACGATTGCCGTTGACACACTTCCCATGACGAGTTTCTTGAATCCACCGAGGCCTCTCGTACCGACGACTATGAGGTCGACCCCCGACCCTGCAGCATAATCCAGTATGGCTTCAACTGTAGTATTAGGATAATCAAGCACCTTACCGGTCACTTTCAATCCGTGCTTTTGCGCTAATGCAACGACTCTTTGAATATTTTTTTCAGCCTCTCTTACAGACGCAGCGTAGTAATCCTTCAAGAGTGGTCCTAATCTAACACTCATTCCCCTAGTTTCGGGCTTCGGAATCGCCTGAACAGCACTCAGTTCTATACCAAGACTCTCACAGAGCGTCATCGCCGCTCTCGCTGCTCTGATGGAATCCTCAGATCCATCCACTGCCACCAGGATCCGATTGAATCGAATCGTGCTCTCGTTCGAGACAGTTTGAGAATTTTTCGATCTTTTCATATCAGTTACCATATGACTATTTCGTTAGAAATTTCATAGGAACCTTCGCTGTTAAACCATTCGTGAGACGATTGGAAACTACTTCGCTGACTCACTTTAGCCCTCGGTTTAGACAGAGTTGCTGGTGGAATAGTAACGTCGGGGATATTGAGACGGCCATCGCTGGGAAAAGGGTTTACCATAACCCCTGATCTGTGATCATCGATGCATAAGAAAGGTCATTCAGGCTGCATCGCTGCTGGTGTTCGAGTAATTTTGTCCGGAATTTTTTCATTCTTTACCAGACCTACAAATAAAGCTCCGTTCTCTGAGCTGACGTCTATGCGTTTAACTGTGCTGCGGTAAAGATCGAACCATTTTCCATCCTTAGTTCGGGATGCTTTGGCTGAAGCAACCAGACCTGCGCGCACTAGTTCTTCTATACGTCGATAGACTGTCGTGACCGGTATGTCGCATTCCTTGGCCAATGTAAGGGCCCCAAGCGCCTCATGCATCGTGCTCGACAGGATCTTCCTGGAATATGGATCAGCAATAGCTGAGAGAATTCTTTGACTTGAAAATTCATCGGCAACAATCAATGAATAAGTATCATGGTTCATGGCAGGGAGTGTTTGTTTCTCCATCCGATTTTTTCCACGTTCGTTCGTATTTTCAAATTTACCACTACCTTCACTCAAGCACCCGGCCATCTCACTATTGGCGAATAAATAAATGCATAAATAAATATGCCTAGGACGTTCACATCGACATCATGAGTAATGCGTCGCCGCGCGCTGAATCACAAATGCTCCTTTACAGGTGTTTCTGGGTGTGGCGTATGGAATATTGGGAAGCTATTTTGCATTGTTCACCTGAGAGCGTAACTTATTCGTCATAGATGTCACCAGAGGTGAGTTTTCTCTTATCGATACTCTTTACTGAAACCAGTTCTTACGGATTCTAGGGTGGATCAGAAGTATGCGTATGGTACCTGCGACAATGTCAACTCAGCATCCGGATAACGTAGCTCGACCACCGTGGTCGCGCGACGATGTGATAGCCGGGGAGACTGAGATCGAGGAGACTTTTCTAGCATTCTCCGAGCTAGGTTGCCACGAGCAGATGTGGGATTGGGAAGGTAAAGATGCTGATCCTAATGTAGTACGTAAGCTTCTGACGAGTCATCCAGAATTCTTCAAAGATCATAAGCTCGGCAGAGATGTCTTCCTAACATACCGAGTAGCTAACCCATCGGTTGAGAAAACTGAACAAAAAGCTCTGATAGAAGCGTTAGCCTCAATACCGCGCAGTTACGACCTAACCTCTAGCTTCTATTCAGAAGACATTGCACCAATCTTCGAAGTCATATTACCAATGGCCACGAGCTCAATGGAATTACTCCGTGTTTCTTCTTACTACGAGAGAATCGTCGCCAACCTCGAGGACATGAGTGTTGCTGGAGATGGCGGTAATCTGATGCTCAACTGGGTCGGTGAATTCAAGCCGAAAGAGATCGAAGTCATTCCTCTTCTTGAGAATTTCGAAAGCCTGTTACATATAGATAGCATCGTCGATGGATACGTGAAGCGAAGAAAACCAGCATACATGCGCGTTTTTCTAGGTAGATCAGATCCAGCACTGAACTATGGAATGATCACAGCAGTACTACTGGCTAAGATCGCGCTATCGAAGCTTCAAGGGCTCTCAACTTCTACACAAATCCCAATGTTTCCAATCATTGGTGTCGGATCGCTTCCATTTCGAGGGAACCTCACTCCTTTGAATCTCGCAAATTTCATCGAGGAATATGCAGGAGTTCGAACGGTCACAATCCAGTCAGCTTTGAAATATGATTTCGAAGCTGACAGTACGAAAGCGCTTGTCCAAACGCTGAACTCAAAATTGCCTAAGGGGGTACTTCCAAGCATACCCAAAATGCAAGCTGATTTACTCGAACAATGCGCACGAAAACTTACTTCCGGTTATCAGATACGCGTCGAGAAACTAGCTGATCTGGTGAATACGATCGCTAACTATGTTCCGAGAAGGCGAGAGAGAAAGCTTCACATCGGTCTGTTCGGTTACGGACGTGAACTTGGGAGCATTACGTTACCGCGGGCGATCAACTTCTCTGCGTCACTATACTCAATCGGTATTCCACCTGAAATTTTAGGGTTGCAGGCACTCTCAAAGCTAACTGGAGATGAGCTTGACGCTCTAAACCAATATTATCCTCACTGGAAGACCGATATCGAATGGGCGGGAAATTATGTTTGCTGGGAAAATTTGAACATGATGCTTGACGATTCTGAAATTATGGGAAAGATCACGCGACCATACAACCTCTCGGCAGTGATACCTGAAATCTTAGGTGATATCGAGGCGTTTGAACAATACGCGGGTGCGAGGGTAGGCCCGAAAACGTTGTCGCATCGAAAACATCAGAATATCGCCAATAATACATTAATCGCTTTGGTCGAGGATACAAGTGGCATCGATGTTACGCGATATATTGTCGAGTCCGGCCGACTTCGATACTCACTAGGATAGACCTTTCATACTGAGTCACTGGAGCTTCCGAATCACGTCTTCACCGTTATGAAGAACTGAAAGAGCCAACAGGACTGCTCCATTTACCGGCTCAATTTTCAATTTGTTAATTCTCACATGCGGGCACTCTTTCTTGATGCTCGCTTCGAATGGTCGAAGAAGATTTCTACCCGACTTGAAGCTACCGCCTACGATAGTCACCGTAAATCTTTCATTTGTCATTCTTAATTGCCGCGAAACAGCAC
>DASQZS010000317.1:0-20975 GCA_035638535.1 Candidatus Acidiferrum sp. | reverse complement strand
TGGAGGTGCCCGTGAACATTTCGCAGACATTGCAATCGAAGCTGTTCAACAGATCACGGAAAAGAGAGGCGACTCATACTTTGCTGACATTGACAATATCCAGCTCGTGAAGAAAGAAGGCAAGAGCCTCATGGACACCGAACTCGTGCGTGGCATAATAGTCGACAAAGAGGTCGTGCATCCAGGTATGCCGAAGCAGGTTAAGAACGCGAAAATAGCATTGCTTGACGCGGCTCTTGAGATCGAGAAGACTGAAATCTCCGCTGAGATCCGAATTAACGACCCAAGCCAAATGAAAGCATTCCTCGACGAAGAAAATGAAATGATGAAACAAATGGTTGACAAGATTAAGAAATCAGGAGCCAACGTCGTCTTATGCCAAAAAGGAATCGACGATACCACCCAGCACTACTTGGCCAAAGATGGGATCCTCGCAGTCAGACGAATCAAGAAGTCTGATATGGAAAAGTTGGGTAGAGCAACAGGCGGCAAAATAATCACCAACCTGGACGACTTGAAAGCCGACGACCTAGGAAAAGCAGGCTCAGCCGAAGAACGAAAAATCGGCGACGACAAAATGGTTTTCATCCAAGGCTGCAAAGATCCACGATCGGTCAGCATACTAATACGCGCAGGACTCGAACGCCTAGTGGACGAAGCGGAACGCGCACTCAAAGATGCCCTCTCGGTGGTTGCAGACGTAGTACAGAAGCCCAAGGTAGTAACAGGAGGGGGCGCAGCTGAAGCGGAAGTAGCAAAAAGACTCAAACAATACGCAACAAAAGTAGGTGGACGCGAACAATTAGCCATTGAAGCGTTTGCTGATACTCTTGAAATGATTCCGAAAACTTTAGCTGAAAACGCTGGACTTGATCCAATTGACACATTAGTTGCGCTGCGTACCGCACATGAGAAGAAAGACGGAGTCGATCAAGGCGTCGACGTCTTCAAAGGAGGAGTGAAGGACCTGAGCAAACAGGGCGTTATTGAACCCGTCAAAGTAAAGGAGCAAGCCATAAGATCAGCAACAGAAGCCGCATCCATGATACTGCGCATCGATGACGTTATCGCAGCCGCGAAACCACCTCCAACTCCACCTCCTAGAGGCGGCGGAATGCCAGACTACTAAGCCGACAACCATTCATCATTTTCTTTCTGACGTTTTTCGCACAGGTTAAAATATCGTGTGTCAGCGTTAAGCGAATGCTCCGGGCAAGCACGGCTCCGGTAGAAGCTGTCAAGCTACCGAATATAGCCCGGTCAAGATGCGTTTCGCCGAGAGTATGCTGGCCTCTCGAATAAAGGAGAGAGTCAGCGACGCGGGTTCGAATCCCGCCCGGAGCACCATATTCTCCGGGAATTGGTGTTATATCCACGGAGAGGTCTCACCTCATAACGGAAAAACTTGAGCCAACGAAACTGACCGTAATCGCAGTTCAAAGACCATAACCTGGACGTTCGCATCAGGGAGACTGGAATCGATGACCAATACAGGAAAAGAAATCGAGTCTCAGCAGCATTTCAGTGTCGGAAAAAAGAGGCTGAGCTTCGCGGTCATAATTTCAGTCATAGTTATGGTTATGGAAATTGTTGGATGGAGGCTCAGCAACAGTCTCGCCCTATTGAGCGACGCAGGGCACGTACTCACAGACGTGCTCACACTTGCGCTAGGGTTATTGGCGATAAGGTTCGCGGAACGTGCACATACTTCTTCGATGACCTACGGTTTTCATCGAGCAGAAATCCTCGCAGCTCTGGTTAATGGTGTGAGCCTCATCGTGGTCTCGCTTTACATTTTCTACGAAGCATTCCTCCGGTTCTTCCACCCGCCTGAAGTCCAAGCCCCAATCCTGTTCGTGTTCGCAATCTTAGGGCTCTTGGCGAATATTGGAACCGCAAAATTGCTGTTGTCCATTCGAATCCGCAGCTTGAACCTTCATGCCGCATTTCTTCATGTAATTGGAGACATGCTGGGTTCGCTTGGAGTAGTACTGGGTGCGATGATTCTCTATTTCACGGGCATCACAGTAATCGATCCTATCATAGCCGCAATCATCGGCTGTTTCATCTTGAAGAATGCGTTCGACGTAACGATACAATCCGCCACAGTCTTGCTTGAAGCTGTTCCGAGCGAAATTGACTTGCAGAAATTAACACAAGAGCTACTCACAATTCAAGGCGTACAAGGCATTCACGAGCTTCACGTGTGGTGTATAACTTCCGGTTTCTATGCGCTAACGGGACACGTGACGATCGAGGACCAGAAACTGAGTCAAGCCCAAATCATACTCGACAGGATCAATCAGCTTCTACGCGAAAAGTTTTCGATAATACACGTCACACTTCAGCCTGAAGCTGCACAGGTCATAGCCATAGACCGTGAGAAGAACACGAAGTAACGTTTTGGGAGGTTCTTGTATGTTTCGTGTTAGGCTTGTGGCGGTGGGCGAGTCCCGAGCGTGATTTCCAACGTCATAGGGTTACCGTTTCGAATAATGTTGACAGTTAGCGTCTGACCTGGTTGAGTATTTCGCTCAAGGAAAGTAGACAATGCATCATTGCTTACTATCCGAACTCCATCGATCGAGACTATTATGTCTCCTCCGATAATGTATTGTTGCCCCTGAACGACGATTTCATCGGTTCCTCCCTTTATCCCCCCAACGTCTGCTGGTCCGTTGTGCACCGATTTCTCAACCAACACGCCGTAGGTCACTTTACTTTGTGTTGCTTGTGCTAACTGGAAAGTCATATCGACGGTTTCGATGCCTAGATATGAATGCTGGGTGTATGTGCCAGTTGTCACCAGTGATGGGAGTTCGCGAAGTATTGTATCGGAAGAAATCGCGAAGCCAAGCCCTTGAGATCCTACGACGACAGCGGTAGTAACTCCGACAACCATCCCGTTCGTGTTGAGTAGCGGGCCGCCAGAATTGCCTGGATTAATCGGTGCAGTAATTTGGATGACGTCGGCGATAGGAAATGTAGCGTTACCGGTAGTCGATCCGTATTGTACGCTCCTTCCCAGTTGACTGACTATTCCAGTTGTGATCGATCCTGAGTAACCATAGGGGTTACCGATCGCAGCGACGGGATCTCCTATCTGGAGAGAAGATGATGATGTGAGTTGTAGAGGGTAGAGTTCACTTGATGGTGCCTGGGTTGTTACGAGAGCAACGTCAGCGTACGGATCGGTTGCCATCACTTTGGCGCTGTATGTGTTGCCGTCGGAGAAAGTTGCCGTTGCGTTAACCAATCCTTGGACCACATGAAAGTTCGTAACAATGAAATCCGAGCCTCCATATTGAATTACGAACCCTGATCCTAAGATGGCTTCCGAAGAATTCTGGGGACCGAAGTTCGTACTCATCATACTGATCTGTTCCCCCTGTATCAATACTACACTTCGATCTGCGTTCGCATAGATTTTGATCGGGTCAAGTCCAGATCTCGAATTTCCACTTTGTACTCCAACGTAGTATGACACAACTATTGATGAAGAAACCACGAATATGAAACAAATCGCGATTAGTACGTTGCGTCTAATGCCGGACACAGATTTCGTTGATCGGCGACGAGTAGATTTACGCATCAAATTCAATCCGCTATAGTTCAGTTTTCAGAACACCAGTATCCTACCGAGACATTTAACCTACATGTCAATTTTCGAAAGAGTAGGCATGCAAATACATACCTAGATCACTCTAAATCTGATTAGGCATAGAGTTTCTGAGAAAATGCGTACTCGATATATCTTCGATCGCCCGTTCAATTCAGTCGAAGGTACGCATTCAGATAATTCTGAAACGCTCAAGCGTATTTGGTTGGGTTCTTTTCAAATTCCTGCTTGCAAGCCGCTGAACAGAAATAATATTTCTTATCATTCCTTACGGACGTATACCTCGCTTGACCCTCAGACACATTCATCTTGCAAATTGGATCGATAGCCACTAATTTTACCCAGAATAAGATCGATCTCGCAATTATGTAAGAATTCCTAAACGTGAACAATTGGAATCACTTGGAATCACCTTGCATGCACAAGAACGCAGGTTTTAACTGTGAATCGGCATTTCAGTTCGCATAGAAAATAGTGTGCTATGAGATGCCTACACCGCGAGTCCCCAAAAAATCGAAGACTGTGCCAAAATCCTTCAGAATTGATGAGCTCGCTCTGCTAGCAGTGGAAGCTGAAGCAAACGCTCAGAACGTAAGTCCGAACACGCTTGTCAACCAAATTCTGAAGCGGTATGCAGAATTCGATCGCTTCGCTCATAAGGTCAATTCCGTGAACTTAAGCGGGTCAACCTTTGATGCATTGATTTCTTCCCTCGAAAAGGACAAGGTGATTGAAGTCGCCAAGAGTGCTGGAAGTAGCGTCCCACAAGCTTTTGCTCTAGCAAAAACTGGCAAAGTCGAATTGCGTTCGCTGATCGACTTCATTCAAACCCTAGGCAGATACGCGAACCTTTTCGAATTCGCCGAGACACTCAACGGTGACGAGCGTATCTTCACATTAATTCATAGGTACGGCCTAAATTGGTCAATTTTTCTCGTGCACTATTTCACCGCCATGTTCGAGCAAGTCGGAATCGCACCGATAGTCGAAATGAGCGATAAATCTGTCAGTTACAGAATAACCGACTAACCGCCCAGCAGCAACACATTGTGTTACTCTGCAGACACCCGACTTAACATTTGGGTCTAAGTTTTCAGTGTAATAAATCGTGAAAGAGAGTGGCGAAGGATCCTGTTTGTGGCATGTATGTCGATGAGAGAACCACTACTATAACCAGAACAATTCATGGAACAAAATGGTATTTCTGCAGCGACACATGCGCCAACACATTCGAGAAACCTGAGAGCGAGTTTGTACGTCTCGAATTCTTGGTTATTGCGGGTGTAGTGTTCACAATCCCGATCATCCTTCTTACCTATCTCACATTTCTACCGACTTGGATCAACAATTACGTGCTTTTCCTTCTTGAAACGCCAGTACAATTTGTTGTGGGTGGACGATTTTACAGAGGAGCATTTGATGCTCTAAGAAATCGCATGGGTAACATGGATTTATTGATCGCGATTGGCACAACTGCTGCGTGGGCATACAGTACAATCGTCGTATTCCTCCCCTCTATCTTCCCCGCTAGCGGGATTTATTTTGACACTGCGGCTGTGATCATCACCCTAATACTTCTAGGAAATCTGCTCGAACTCGCCAGTAAGAGTCGGGCATCACAAGCAGTGCGCAAACTTCTCGATCTGCAACCTCGAATAGCGCACGTGATTCGCGACGGTACGGAGACGGATGTTCCGGTGGAATCAGTCAGAGTGGACGATGTTCTGGTGATCCGACCCGGCGAGCGAATACCGGTCGACGGCGCTGTAGTCGATGGAAGTTCTGCTGTAGATCAATCTGCAATAACTGGAGAAAGTATGCCGGTCGAAAAAGGAAGGGGTGATGAGGTGATTGGTGCGACAATCAATGACTCTGGATTGCTTAGGATTCGAGCCTCGAAAGTGGGTGCGGACACTGTGCTCGCTAAGATCGTACAACTTGTCGAAGAAGCACAAACTGCCCAAGCTCCTATACAGCGAATAGCAGACAAAATCTCCAGTTACTTCGTACCCATAGTCATACTGATTGCTGCGGGAGCTGCAGTAGGTTGGTACTTCTTCGGCGGATTACCGTTAAACTTCGCTATCTTGGTTTTCGTCTCAGTTATTGTCATAGCGTGCCCTTGCGCGCTTGGGATAGCGACACCCGCTGCGATTCTTGTTGGAACCGCTAAAGGAGCTCAGAATGGCATACTCATCAAGAGTGGCGAATACCTCGAGACCGCTCATAAGGTGCAGACAATCGTCTTCGACAAGACCGGAACACTCACCCGCGGCAAACCAACCGTAACTGACCTGATACCTACGAGCACCCACTCGCAGCAAGAGTTACTGCAACTAGCTTCAATAGCTGAGAAAGGATCTGAGCATCCTCTAGGTCGAGCCTTAATTCAGACCGCCGAAAGGAAACAGATCGATATTCCAGACGCCTCATCTTTCAAAGCCGTACCAGGGCGAGGCGTCGTAGCTGAGTACGCCAATCGGAGTATTTTGCTTGGGAATCGAAAATTGATGACAGAACATGAAGTGAATCTGGGGCCGATTGAATCCGCAATATCCGTCCTTGAAGAAATGGGGAAAACTGTCATGGTACTCGCGAATGATAAGGAAGTGGTCGGCGTTATCGGTCTCGCAGACTCTCTCAAAGATGACGCTGCTGAAACAATAAAGGAATTGAAACAAATGAATATCGAAGTCGTAATGTTGACGGGGGACAACAAACGAACTGCCAGCGCGATGGCGGCAAAGCTGGGAATTGATAGAGTCGTAGCCGACGTTCTCCCAGAACAAAAAAAGAATATCATCACCGACCTGCAAAGTGAAGGGAAAGTTGTTGGCATGGTCGGGGATGGAATCAACGACGCACCTGCTCTTGCAGCATCAAACATCGGGATAGCGATCGGAGCCGGAACAGATGTAGCGGTCGAGACGGCCGGAATTGTTCTCATCACAAACAATTTGCGACACGTAGTCACGGCGATAAGGCTGAGCACCGCTACTGTAAGGAAAATAAAGCAAAACCTGTTTTGGGCATTCTGCTATAACATTGGGCTCATTCCAATTGCAGCTGGAGCACTTGTTCCATTCTTTGGGACAGGAATATACGGAATTCTTCCATTCCTGGCCGCAGGAGCAATGGCTACTAGCTCAGTCATGGTAGTGAGTAATTCGCTGCTGCTGAACAGATTCAAACCAAACTTATAGATCTGGATTGTGCTGGCTTTTCCGAATGTACTGCCGAATTGTATGGAGTCATCTGAACCAAGAAGAGCGTGGCTCTTCATCACTATCTGAACAAATTCGCTTTATCGAAAAATTTTACGATCACGTTAAAGTATGTGGTAAGGTACTCGATCACGTTCCGCTTTGAACTCTCTGCTCGGCTTGCTTGGTTTGTTCTTTGCAGGCGTGATTCAAGGTGCTGTTAATTCTGTGGCGGGTGGCGGAACGTTGATTGCTTTCCCTTCATTAGTGGCGTTTGGAGAGACCGAGATTATTGCCAACGCCACGAATACTGCGGCTGTTTGGACCGGCTCACTCAGTGGTGCTGTGGCTTACCGAAAGGACACGTTTGTAGATCGAAATTTGCTTTGCACGCTGTTAGTTCCAAGCTTGATCGGAGGTCTCCTTGGTGCCTTCGTACTAGTTATCACCCCCCTAGCGACATTTACGCTGATCGTCCCGTTCCTCGTTCTCTTCGCTACGGTGCTCTTCGCATCTAGAGGCCTATTCTCTCGGAGATTCGGTTCTGACTCAAGCCGACAAGAAAACGTGTCCACGAGGTGGCGAATAGGAGGAGCGATGTTCCAGTTCTTCGTGGCAATCTACGGCGGATATTTTGGTGCAGGGATAGGCATCCTGATGATGGCGTCGTTAAGCGTCATGGGATTACGAGACATACATAAAATAAATGCTCTCAAAACCCCGCTTGGAGCTGTCGTCAACGTGATCGCTTTCATCTTTTTCGCGTTCAAGGGTCTTGTCGTATGGCCACTCGCATTCATAATGGCTGTCGGCAATATTATTGGAGGATACGGAGGGGCTCGTTTAGCTAAGCGAGTGAATCAACGTTTGCTAGCGTATGGTATCGTTGCAATCGGCCTTCTGGTTTCGGCGTGGTTGTTGACACGAGCATTATGATATCAGCTGTTTAGACTCGATCTGTGTGAATCCAACTATCCGTTCTCCAGCGTCGGTTATGTTATAATATTTCGGCCCGCCGTGTTCAGCAAGCCACTCTAGCAAGGATTTGCCGAATTGGAGCTTTCTGAGTTTCAGTTCCGGATGTTGAACGCTGAGTTTAGAATATTTCCCGATCTTCTTACCGAAATCCATTCCAGCAAGAACTACTGACGATGCGTGCATTGCTTTTGCCAGGAAAACTGCTCTATCCCCGTCGGTAAATCCGCCAAAATTGTAAACATTGCGACTTGGGCTTACCTGAGTGCTTCCAAGCGCTTTGCTGAAGGATGAGACTGATGTTCTCAACAATTCCATATTGTCACCGTGTGCATGAATCACAATCTTCGAACCTTTCGTTACCGCAGCCACTAAGTCCCGTAACGGGCCGTCGAGGTCAGATACTATGATATCTGGTATTGTCTTAGCTATACTGAGCAGCGCCGATGTTGCGCCATCCGCTGCGACCGTTTTATAATGGCAAAGAAGGTTTAGGTCAACGACTTTCCCTAGATCAGTCTCGAGCGACGGCCCAGCACCGAACACGATCACCTTTCGGTCGTTAAGAACTTCCGAGAACTCTTTGATCAGCGAAGACCGATCCATCAACAGTTGGCTTAACAGTTCTGTTGCTTCCTGATCCTTCTCTCGGCTATAATCGAACGCTTTTGCTATTCGCTCGTACCAGGGCCACCATTCGTTCATCTCCATCGCAGTATATTCAGAATGCGAATTGGGAGTATTGACGTGAGACACATACCGCACCGAACAGTCCGCGAATAAATGTCGCCATGAGGTTCTTAAAAGATAACTCCTACAGCCATGCGCTTTGGTCCATTTTGCCGGTTGAAGACGAGGATTAAATCGCAGTAATGAGATCGAAACTGGTGAGTCGAAAGAAATGAGCCCCCCCTTGCAAGGTCAATTAAAACGATTGTTAGTTGCGATCGATGCCTCCCCAAATTCAGCGCGAGCAGGTATTACAGCTATTACGTTGGCGGAGAAGTTTAACGCGGAGCTCATCGTCCTGCATGCAGTTCCTATTCCAAGCTACACCTTCGCGCAAGCTGAAGTCGGATCGGTAGCTCCCTCCATGTTTCGAGAATATTATGAGGCGGCGCAGAAAGAGGGCAAAACGGCAGTGGATGAAGTCGTAAGATCAGCTGAAACTAAGAACGTGAAGGCGACCGGGATTATTCTTGGACCGGCAGTTTCGATAGTCGAAACTATAATTGATCATGCGGCCAAGAATAACGTTGATCTAATCGTAGTTGGAACGAGAGGACGAACAGGATTCAAGAAACTTCTCCTCGGAAGTGTCTCCACGGGGATCCTTAGCCACGCTGATTGTTCGGTGCTCGTCGTGCGATAACTAGACTAACCGTTGGCATCCAACTATAAGGGTGGCTTTGCGGAGCTGAGTTTTGGAAATGCCTGTTTGTGCGAAACTCGGGGACGTAAAGATTGGCGACGGGTATCCTGTAAGAATAATGGGCGTAATCAACGTCAGTCCCGAATCATTTTACAAGGACTCGGTTACAACACAGATCGATTTGATTCGTCGACGTGCAGAAGCTATGGTTGCAGATGGCGCAGCCATAATCGATGTGGGAGCTATGTCGACGGCTCCGTATCTTTCAACTCAAATCAGCCTTGAGGAAGAAATTCATAGACTAGAATCCGCAGTCCGAATAATCAATGATACTGTTCACTTACCAATCTCAGTCGACACTACAAGAGCTGAGGCAGCTGAATCCGCCATAAAAATGGGAGCGAAAATTGTCAACGATGTCACGGGACTGAAAGGTGATCCACAAATGGCAGAAACAATCGCGGATCACGGTGTTTCTACAATCCTGACGGCTCACGATCCGAATGATTCGAGAAGAGATGATGATCCTATCACGCGAATCAAGGCTGCATTGGCTAAGTCCCTCGATCTATCTCACATGGGAGGTATAGATACCGAGAAGATTGCGTTTGATCCGGGACTCGGTTTCTTCAGGAAGGAAGGTGCGGGAATAGGATTCTCGCCAACGAAGGACTTACCCTGGTATGCGTGGGATTGCACAGTTATCAGAGAATTGAGTAGGCTTCGTGATTTGGGAAGGCCCTTATGTGTTTCTGCTTCTAGAAAGTCGTTTATAGGAAAAATTCTCGGGCATGACCGCCCTGAAGAGCGGTTGGTAGGTTCTATCGCAGCTGCCGCGATTGCTACATTTAACGGAGCGCACTTAGTCAGAACGCATGACGTTGCTGAATCAGTAGACGCAGTAAGATTGGCGGAGAACATTAGACGGCTTGGTATTTAGGGCGAGTTTTCGTTCTGCTCACCTTTTCGACGTACATCAGAGGAAATCCGAGACGTGGAAAATACTTCATTCGGACGGTAGCATCCACTCCGGCATAAGATGCGACCACCGTGAGATCGAGATTCTTTTCTTCAAGTGTCTGATAATAGTAAGGTGTGTTTCCTCTCTTTCTAAACATTTTAGGGTTGATTTTGATCTTGATATTTTTCTTGTATGGTGTCAGTCTCATGCACTCAACGATAGCGTGCTCCAGCGCCCTAAGCACACGCTCTTCTGGACTGATTGGTACTCCAGAAAATTGATGACATATCGCGCCTAACGCGATGCCTCCTTCAAAAATCGCGCGTTCGCGAGCAGTAATAGAGGGATCAAAGACCTTTGAGGCTGTTTTCTCGTGATTCAAAGCTTCAACCTATTTCAGCAGAATTAGATTGAGACGTTTTACGATTGCGCTCGTCGGGACTGGATGGAGTAACTCATTCTTTCTTGAGAGAATTGAGACAATGGTATTTATTCACCTCTTGCCGACGCACGGTATTAAAAGGATTGATTTGACAATGGCGCAGCTATTACTCTGGTTCGATCAAATACACAAAGAAGATGTTCCTCTCGTAGGAGGAAAATCGGCAAGCTTAGGAGAAATGACGTCAAGGACGAAGGTACCAGTACCATACGGATTCGCCCTCACCGCAGACGCCTTCAGGTTCTTTCTGAGAGAAAGCAAACTTGAGATCAAGATTGCGGAAGCACTGCGACTTCTGCGCGATCCGAACGACACGGTGACCCTGCAGAAGGTCGGTGGTACAATACGGAAGCTGATCCTCTCTTCCCCAATTCCGAAGGAACTCGAAAAAACCATAGTGGAAGCATACGAACGGCTTGGAGAACATGAGAAAGTAAAGAACCCATTCGTTGCAATAAGAAGTTCAGCAACCGCCGAGGACTTACCCGACGCCAGTTTCGCCGGACAGCAGGAATCCTACTTAAACGTACGCGGAAGTAAAGACGTCGTCGAGAAGGTCAAGGAATGCTACGCCAGTCTGTTCACGGATCGAGCTATTTTCTATCGAGTACAGAAAGGATTCAATCATATGGACGTAGCATTGTCGGCAATAGTACAGATGATGTGCTTCTCAGAAACCAGCGGCGTCATGTTCACGATTGACGTTTCCAACGGCGACGAATCCGTCATAGTCATCGAAGGAGCCTACGGACTAGGCGAATACATAGTGAAGGGCAGCGTCACCCCAGACGACTACTACGTAGACAAAGGAACGTTGAGAATTGTTAAGAAAACGATCGCGACGAAAAATATCATGCTCGTCAGAAAACCAGACGGTGGCACTGAAGAACTCCAAGTCCCAGCCGAACTTAAAGATCGTCAAGTAATTGACGACGACAAAATAGTCGAACTCGCAAAATACGGAATCACAATCGAAGACCACTACGGGCGACACATGGACATTGAATGGGGCCACGATACACAAACCGGCAAAATGCTGATCCTACAAGCACGACCTGAAACAGTCTGGTCAGCGAAGGCCAAACCTGCACAACAAAAATCGGTTACCCCAACGGGGAAAAAGATTCTGCTGAAAGGTAATCCAGCTTCGCCCGGAATAGGCAGCGGCACGACACACCTCATACCCTCAGCGGACCAAATAAGCGAATTTCAAACAGGCGAAATACTGGTCACGGAGATGACAGCACCCGACTGGGTTCCAGCCATGAAGAAAGCTAAGGCAATTATCACTGACAGCGGAGGCATGACATGCCACGCAGCGATCGTCAGCAGAGAGCTCGGGATACCATGCATTACCGGAACCAAAGACGGAACAAAGAAACTGCCCAGTGGATTAGAAGTGACCGTTGACGCAAAGAGCGGAGTCGTCTACCAAGGAATCGTACTGGAGGAAGCACCACCAGTTGCTCCACAAGCAGCAACATTCCTCCAGCAAGAAGCGCCCGTTACCGGTACCAAGCTCTACGTCAACCTAGGAGAACCCGATTTGGCGGATAAAATTTCTCAACTACCAGCCGACGGTGTGGGGCTACTTCGAATGGAGTTCATAGTCAACGACCACATAAGGAAGCATCCGATGTGGCTGATTGAAACCGGGCATCCGGAAGAGTTCGTCGATAAACTCGCTGATGGCCTCGCGACCTTCTGTCGGGCGTTCCGGCCGAGACCGGTCATACTTCGATTTAGTGACTTCAAAACGAACGAATACGCTAAACTAGAAGGGGGAGAAAAATATGAAAGCTCAATCAAGGAATCAAACCCACTCCTAGGATTCAGAGGGGCTAGCAGATATACGGACCCGCGCTACAAGCCCGCCTTCAAACTTGAGATAGCCGCAGTTAAGAAAGTCAGAAACGAAATGGGATTGAAGAACCTATGGTGCATGATCCCATTCAACAGAACCGTCGGAGAATTCCTAGAGATTCGTGCGATGCTAAGGGACGAGGGGCTGCCGCAAGACGAAGACTTCAAACTATGGGTAATGGCGGAGATTCCAAGCAACATAATCTTAGCCGATGAATTCTGCAAAGCCGGAGTGGACGGATTTTCAATTGGCAGTAACGACTTGACCATGCTAATCCTCGGAGCAGATCGGGATAACGAGACTCTGTCCAACCTCTTCGACGAACGAAACATGGCTGTGAAACGTTCAATCAAGAGCCTTATCGAAACCGCCCACAAGTACGGAAAGACCGTAAGCATCTGCGGCCAAGCGCCAAGTGTCTACCCTGACTTCACTCGTTTCCTAGTGGAGGCAGGAATCGACAGCGTATCAGTAAACCCTGACGTGGTAGTACAAACGAGAAGAATGCTTGCGCAACTGGAACAAAGAATCCTACTCGAGAAAGCAACAGGACACTCAATATAACCACTCTACTATATTTGGTACAGTCGACAGCGGTTCAATACGAACCGTTGTCCACTTTTCTGCTACGCGGAAATATTGAAAAAGCCGAATTTTTGAAACCGTATTCAACGCGGATAGTATTTAGCGTGAATACCTGAGAAGTTCAGAGATGTGACCATGGATAACCAGAACGTCATAACACTTCGTAACGTAAGCGTTGTCCTCGACGGAAAGAAAATTATCCAAAACGTCGACTGGACAATAAAACAAGGTCAACATTGGGTGCTTATTGGACCAAACGGCTCAGGAAAGACTACGCTACTAAGACTGATCAACGGATACCTGTGGCCATCTTCAGGATCAGTAACTGTTCTAGGGAAACAGTTCGGAAAATACGATCTCAGAGAACTGCGGAAATCAATCGGTTTCGCTAGCTCAATTATGAGCGAGAAAATTCCTGAGAATCTCTCCGTCTTGGAAACCGTTCTTAGTGGAAGATTCGGAAGTATAGGATTACACGATCGACCTACCATCAACGAAAGAAAACGGGCAATAGTATTACTCAGAAAAGTTGGATGCTTTCGGTTCGCAAAGAGACCCTATTCCACATTATCGCAGGGCGAGAAACAGCGGGTTATCATCGCTCGTGCTTTAATGAGTTCACCAAAGCTTCTCGCGTTGGATGAAAGCTGTGAAGGATTGGACATGGACGCGCGCGAAAATCTTCTTGACTTCCTGGATTCCGTAGGACAGCTACGGCGCGGGCCCTCCATGATCTTCACAACACATAGAGTAGAAGAAATACCGTCAAGCTTCACACATGTAATTATAATTCGAGAGGGTCACACAGTTGCCGCTGGATCCAAGAAAAATACGTTGACTAGTAGGAACCTTACCAAAGCTTTCAAGCGAAACGTGAGCGTAATCACAAGAAAAGGAAGATACAGCACGATCGTATCCTGAACGGTTCTGAGGCAAGTTTTTCTGGGCGATAAACCGTACGTGAGTGACGATGTGAACAACAAGATGGCAGGCCGAACTATCTTCGACAAGGTCTGGGATAGCCATGTGGTTCATGAAGAACCCGGCAGACCGACACTAATTTGGATAGATCGGCATCTTGTCCACGAAGTAACCTCACCCCAAGCCTTTGACGGACTTCGTCTCGCTAGTAGACGCGTTAGGAGGCCAGATCTAACTTTCGCGACTGTAGATCACAGTATCCCGACAACGGACAGATCTCTGCCGATACAAGATCCCATAGCCGCCAAGCAGGTAGAGGTTCTAGGAAATAATTGCAGAGAATTCGGAATCACCTATCACGATTTGAAGCACCCACAGCAGGGTATCGTGCATGTCATCGGACCAGAACTAGGATTGACCTTGCCTGGTTTGACTATCGTATGCGGCGACAGCCACACGTCAACACATGGCGCTTTCGGCGCTTTGGCTTTCGGTATTGGCACGAGTGAAGTCGAACATGTCTTGGCCACTCAATGTCTCTGGATGGAGAAACCACGGAACTTGGAGATTCGAGTTGATGGGAAGCGTGCACGTGGCGTGACGGCGAAGGACATCATTCTGTCAATAATTGGAAAAATTGGAACCTCGGGAGGCACCGGGTCGGTGATAGAGTACCGGGGAGAAGCAGTATCGACCTTATCCATGCCCGAACGCATGACGATTTGTAATATGTCAATCGAAGGTGGAGCTCGGGCTGGTATGATTTCTCCAGACGAGACAACGTTTCGATTCATTGAAGGTAGGCAATACGCGCCGAAAGGTGAGGCGTTCGAGAAGGCAAAAGAGTACTGGCGCGAAATTGCTACAGACGACGATGCTACTTTTGATCGCAGTGTTCATTTTAACGCCAACGATATGGCGCCGCAGGTTACTTGGGGAACAACACCTGCGATGGTGACAGACGTAACGGGAAATGTGCCTGCACCCAACGATTTCGATGATGCTAACACGCGAAAAGCCGTTGCTCGGGCGTTAGAATATATGGCCTTGGAACCTGGGACGTCTATACAGTCGATCAAGCTTGACCGAATATTCATCGGGTCATGCACGAACTCGCGACTCGAAGACCTGACCGCCGCATCAAAAATCGTCAGAGGGAAAAAGGTTGCCTCAGGGGTGAAGGCTATGGTTGTCCCGGGGTCGCAGATCGTAAAATATCAAGCTGAAAAACAAGGATTAGACCGAATCTTCAAAGATGCTGGATTCGAATGGCGTGAAGCAGGCTGCAGTATGTGTCTAGGAATGAATCCAGATATCCTTGCGCCGGGCGAACGCTGCGCAAGCACTTCAAATCGAAACTTTGAAGGAAGACAAGGACGAGGGGGCAGGTCCCATTTAGTGAGCCCAATTATGGCTGCCGCAGCAGCGTTGACCGGTCACTTCGTCGACATTCGAGACTGGGACATTCCTGAGTGATCATGGTGGAACCTTTCAAAAGTGTGAACGGAGTAGTTGCTCCTCTGGATCGTGTCAACGTGGATACTGATCAGATAATACCCAAACAGTTCCTGAAACTTGTTCAGCGGACTGGGTTCGGTCAGTATCTATTCTACGACTGGAGATTTTATCCAGACGGTAAGCCCAAATCTGATTTTGTCCTTAATGAGTCGAGGTATCAGGGTGCGAAGATTCTGATAGCGCGTGCTAACTTCGGTTGTGGTAGTTCTAGAGAACATGCTGCATGGTCGCTTCTGGATTATGGCTTTCGAGCTATACTCGCTCCGTCGTTCGCTGATATTTTCTACAACAACTGCTTCAAGAATGGAATATTACTGGTAACGTTAGATGAGGCAACAATTGAGAAGTACTTTGATCAAGCGAAGCGCGCTGGGTTCTCACTAGAAATAGATCTGATGCAGCAGACGATTCGTGATCCCGAAGGGTCCGTTGTACGATTCGACATTGATCCCTTCAGAAAGAAGGCACTTCTGGAAGGGTTAGATGACATAGAGTTAACTTTGAAGCATGAAGAAGAGATTCGGAAGTACGAAGAGAAGTTGCAGCCTATTCGACTGATTCAAAAATAGGAGCGAACGTTCACCCGCATATCGCTCCACTTGATGCTGAGTGCACGAGTGTGGCGTACTTGAAAAGTGCACCTTTCTTGTATTTTAATTCAGGAGCTTTCCAACTGCGCATCCTTGACGCCAATTCCTGATCCGTTATCTCAACTTTTAGAAGTCGACGTTCTGCGTCAAGGGTGATTAGGTCTCCATCTCGCAGGACACTTATTGGTCCGCCAACTTGGGCTTCGGGCGACACGTGACCAACCATGAGTCCCCTTGTCGCGCCGGAGAATCGACCGTCTGTGATTAACGCCACTTGATCACCGAGGCCTTGACCTACGAGTGCCGCAGTTATGGAAAGCATTTCCCGCATGCCGGGTCCGCCTTTCGGACCTTCATATCTGATCACGACGACATCGCCTGAACGGATTAGGCGCTTGTTAACAGCGGAGAAGGCAGACTCTTCAGAGTCGAAGATTCTAGCGGGTCCCTGATGGTGAAGTTTCGGTATCCCGGATACTTTGATCACGGCGCCATCGGGTGCTAGGTTTCCTCGCAACACCATCAATCCACCCTCTTGATGAATGGGACTTGCTACTTCGCGCACGATGGTCTGAGGTTTTCCATCAAACTTAATCGCTTCAATATTCTCGCGGAGCGTTTTTCCAGTGACAGTTAGTGTCTCACCATGTAGCAATCCTGCGTCAAGAAGTTTCTTCAGTATGACAGGGAGGCCTCCGATTTTGTCCAAGTCGTACATTACGTACTGTCCTCCGGGTCTGAGGTCTCCGATGGTTGGGGTCTTTCTTCCGATTCGGTCGAAGTCATCTAACGTCAGTTTTACTCCGATCTCTTGGGCGATTGCTAGAAGATGAAGGAAGGCGTTGGTCGAACCGCCCATCGCTTGGACGGTTGCGATGGCGTTTTCGAATGCTTCGAATGTCAAGATGTCGC
This sequence comes from Candidatus Acidiferrum sp., assembly GCA_035638535.1. GTDB lineage: Archaea > Thermoproteota > Bathyarchaeia > 40CM-2-53-6 > 40CM-2-53-6 > FEN-987. The sequence continues at coordinate 4,013 of DASQZS010000317.1, read as the reverse complement.
TTGGACGGATTCCGTTCTCAATAAGTCGCATTACTGCCATGCCGCTCATGTATGATGCTTGGAAGCGTCGGTCGTCGATCGCTGGGGGCGATGCCGTTCCGGGTAATGAGAGACCTATCGCTTCTAATGCGGAGGCCATCGTGTTCGCGGTGTATAGTCCGCCGCATGATCCTTCGCCTGGACATGCTGAGCATTCTAAATTGTAGAGTTGTTGTGTGGTGAGCTTACCCGCTTCGTATGATCCGACCGCTTCGAAGACATCTTGTATAGTCACGTCTCTGCCTTCGAATTTTCCAGGCATAATTGTGCCCCCGTACAGGAATACTGCTGGAATATTCAATCTTGCAGCAGCCATTGCGGAACCCGGCAGGCTTTTGTCGCAACCCGCAACCGTAACTATGGCATCGAATCTCTGAGCGATGGCCATAACTTCGATTGAGTCCGCTATAATTTCGCGGCTTACGAGTGACGCCTTCATTCCTTCGGTTCCCATCGAGACTCCGTCACTGACGGCGATCGTACCAAACTCGAATGGAGTACCCTTGGCGGCCCGAACCCCTTCTTTCACTTTTTTGGTTAACTTGTTCAAATGAAAGTTACATGGAGTGACTTCATTCCATGTGCTCGCTACGCCTATGAATGGTTGGGTGAAATCTTCAGATGTGTAGCCCATTGCGCGTAGCATTGATCGATTCGGTGCGCGTTCAGGTCCTTCGGTGATGTCTTTGCTTCTCAGAACGTTCGGAGTCAAGGGATCGATTCTCCTATCGTTGACCGACTAACGGATTTACGAATATATCTTCTTCTGAACGTTCGAAACGACTACTTGGCTGTGAGTGCTGCCTTTTGGATTCGTTCGCGGTAAAGCACTTTATTGATCGCTTCGATCATGGCTTCAACGCTGGATAGAACAACATCTTCTCTTGCAGCTGCAGCTGAAACAACATTGCCTGTTGCATCTTCAACTTTGACCATGGCCTCAGCTAGTGCGTCCGATCCGCCTGTAATTGCCTCTAGTCTGTATTCCTTGAGTTTGATCTGAACTGATGAGTCGGTGATCTTCTGTACTGCACGGATCGCAGCGTCAATCGGGCCCACACCAGTTTCGGCTGATTTGTATTCTTGACCATTTAATCGCAATCGTACTGACGCTGTTGGGAGGAATCCTTTCCCAGTGATTACGGCTAAGTCGAGTAGTTCCAGCAATCGTTCTCTCTGGCTTCCAAGGATCGCTTCGGTTATGGCGAGTAAGTCAGCGTCGGTAACGGTTTTTCCTTTGTCACCAATGTCTTTCACTCTCGCAACGATCTCCCCCAGCTGCGTTTTGTCCGGATAGTAGCCTTCCTCGGCAAGCTGGGCAGCTATTCCATGTGCTCCGGCATGTTTTCCTGCTTGGAACCAACGCCGGCGTCCTACGATCGATGGGTCGTATGGTTCGTAGGTGAGCGGCATTTCTGTTATACCATGTGTGTGAATTCCTGACTCATGACCGAACGCGTTTTCGCCTACTATTGCCTTGTTCGGTTGCACCCTGATTCCGGTCAAGGTGGCCACAAGTTTGGATGTTTCATAGAGAAGTTCGGTTTTGATTTTGGTCGGGCGGTCATATAGTCGGTGTAGTGACATTACTACTTCCTCTAGCGAAGTGTTACCTGCTCGCTCGCCCAACCCGTTCATGGTAACGTGAACTTGGGAGGCACCCACGTTTACCGCTGCCAAACTATTGGCGACCGCGAGTCCAAAGTCGTCGTGGCAATGGATACTGACTGGGATTCGTAGGGTGGAGACAACTTCTTTTGTTATGCGTGAAATCATTTCGGGTGACGATACGCCGACTGTGTCCGGAAGATTGACGCGATCCGCTCCAGCCTCTTGCGCTGCCAGGTAGGCTCGCTTTAGAAAGGTAATTTCGGTTCTTGTCGCGTCTTCTGCTGAGAATTCTACAATGACGTTTTGTTTCTTCGCGTATGTGATGGATTCGGTTATGCGTGCTATGACCTGGTCTTGTGTTAGTTTCAGCTTATGTTTCAGATGCAGGTCGGACGTAGCCAAAAAGACGTGTACATAGTTCACCTTTGCGCTTAGAGCGGCGTCTATGTCTGTTTTATTGGCCCTCGCTAGGCCTACGACTTCACATGATAGTCCTGCTGTCGCGACTGCCTCGACGGAATCCTTCTCACCCTTTGATGATATCGGGAAGCCTGCCTCGACCGCGTCGACGCCTAGCTTGTCAAGTTGGCGTGCGATTCGCACTTTTTCCTCGGCGGTTAGTGAGACTCCAGGCGTTTGTTCGCCGTCTCTTAGCGTGGTGTCGAATATTCTGATCGCTTTATCCATTCCACTAGTTCTCCGATAATCGTTTCTTAATTGCCTTCGCCATCTCTAGGGTCGTCAATTTTCCTCCAAGGTCTTGAGTGCACTCTCCTGCTCTGAGGCTTGATTCAACTGCATAGTGAATCATTTTCGCTGCTTTCGTGAGGTTCTGATCTTTCTTCTTCTCGCCAAGCCAGTCTAGCATCATTGACGCGGATAGGATCATGGAGATCGGGTTTGCAATGTTCTTGCCCGCTATGTCGGGAGCGCATCCATGTACCGGTTCGAAAATTGCGAATCGTTCTCCGATGTTTGCGGAAGCGGCTAATCCTAACCCTCCTACCACTTGGGCAGCTTCGTCGGAGAGAATGTCGCCGAACATGTTCGTTGTTACGATCACGTCGAAAGCTTGGGGGTTCCGTATGAGGTTCATTGCGGCTGCGTCCACTAGCATGTCTGAGAATTGGACGTCACAGTATGAGGATGCTATTCCTCTGCATGCTGACAGGAATAATCCGTCGGTTTTCTTCATTACGTTGACTTTGTGTATTGCGACTACACTGTTTTTTCGTTGGCGAGCTAGTTCGAAGGCGTATCTGGCAATGCGTTCTGATGCTTTTCTTGTTATTACGCGTGTTGCGATTGCTTTCTGCTCGTCGCCTGATTCTAAACCGACGTACAAGTCCTCAGTGTTCTCTCTGACGATTACTAGGTCCGTTTTCGAGTTCAGGGATGGTACGTTCGGCATTGATTTTGCAGGTCGGATGTTGGCGAAAAGGTCGAGTTGTTGTCGCATTTTGATTATGACGTCGTACGCTGTCGCTCCGACAGGTCCTTTTAGGCAGCTGTCGCACTCGGTTATTGTCTTAAGACTTGCGTCGGGTAGGGCTGCTCCATATTTCTTTAGAGTCGCGTCTCCGGCTTCAACTGGGATGAAATCAAAGGATAGACCAAAATTCTCGGCGACGGCGGATAGCACTTCTGTGGTTGCAGCTGCTTGTTCGGGGCCGATTCCATCTCCTTTGATGAGTGCAACTCGATAACTCAAAATGTTATCCTACTTTTCTAGGCCGGACAATTTTCTGATTTCTTTGCCCACCCTTTCGATTTGGTGGTGCTCTAGCTCTTGCATCATCTTCTCCAGTTGTTTCGCGGATTTCTTAGGATTGCCTGTCCAAGCCTTCGCGAATTTTCCTGTTTGAATCTCGCGTAGGATCTTCTTCATGTTCGTGCGCACTTTCTTATCGATCACTTTCGCTCCGACTGTTAATCCGCCGAACTTTGCCGTGTCGGAGACGCGTCGGTACATACCAACGAAGCCGTACTCGTAGACGAGGTCCATAATGAGTTTCATTTCGTTACAGGTTTCATAGTACGCCAGTTCGGGCGGGTATCCTGCCTTAACTAAAGTCTCAAAGCCTTCTATGACTAATCTCGTTAGTCCTCCAACCAGTACGGCTTGTTCGCCGAAGAGGTCGGATTCAGTTTCATCCTTGAATGTTGTCTCGATCACTCCTGCCCGCGAGCAGCCTAGCCCCTTGCAGAGTGCTAGAACTAGCTTTTCAGCTCGTCCAGTTGGGTTTTGGTATACTGCGAATAGGGCTGGGACGCCGAATCCGTTCTGGTATACTTCTCGCAGTCTTTGTCCGGGGCTTTTGGGAGCAACCATCACTACGTCAACATTCTTGGGTGGCACGATG
>DASQZS010000316.1:0-13685 GCA_035638535.1 Candidatus Acidiferrum sp. | reverse complement strand
ATGATCAGGCATGTCTTTCACTACTAGTTCTTAGTGACGGAAAGACATGCAGGTGATTGTTTTAGGGTTTGATTGTTACTTTCGCGTCTTCTCGGTCCTTTAGTTTTTCTAGTGCTTTCGGCACGTCGTTGACTGAGTATCTGTTCGTTATGATTTTGGTTGTGTCAAGTCTTCCTGAGGACATAAGTTTGATTACGTTCGGCCAGACTCCTGCACCAGCGTGTCCTTGACTTCCGTAAGCTTGAAGCGCTCTCACCTGATACATTTCAAAGAAGACAGGTGCGGCTTTATCGGCTCTTCCGATATCAACAATTTTTCCTCCTATGCACATCGCCTGTTCGGCTTGTGGCATGATGAAGGTTGGGTCGCCGGCGGCTTCCACGTGCATGTCTACTCCCTCGCCTCCTGTAACTTCCAAGATTTTCTGCCAAGGTTGGGTTCCAGCTTTCTGTAACTCGAAGGGATCGAATACTTCGTCTGCTCCGACTTCTTTAGCGATTGAAGCTCTACGTTTTCGTGGTTCGAATGAGATTATCTTACTCGCTCCAGCTGCTTTAGCCAACCCTATGGCTCCGAGTCCAATCGGGCCTGCTCCCCAAACTACAACAGTTGATCCTGGTTTGAAACCTCCAGCCCGGATGAACATGGCATTGTATGCAACGCATGCTGGTTCAACGAGTGAGCCTGCTTCGAAGATTTTATCTTCGGAGCTGAATACTTTCTTGAAGTCGTTGATTTTCCAGCAGAATTTCTGTTCAATTTTCATGTATCGCTGGCAACCTCCGTCATCTGTGAAACCCATTTCGGCCAAGTTGATGCACTGATTGAAGTTACCTGTCCTGCATGGATCACATTCGCCGCAGTACCACATCTCTTCGCAGACGACCATGTCGCCTGACTTTAGTGAAGTAACTTGGTTTCCAACTTTCTCAATTTGTCCGGAAAGTTCGTGACCGAGAACCACGGGTGTTTTGACTAATCCCGGATATAGAATGTAACCATCTTTGTCGCTTTCAAAGAGATGCATATCCGACCCACAGATACCGCATGCCTTTACACGAACTACAACTTCTTTGGGCCCAATTTCGGGAACCGGAATGTCCTCTATCAGCACTTGCGGATTATGCCAAATTCTACTGGCATATGTCGCGCGTTTAGTTCTAATTTCTTCTTCTGTCGGTTTATAATTTGATCTAGCTTTCCAATCTGCATGTAAGACAGCAGCTGTCTGTTTCTGATCCATTGATGGTCAACCGCCGGATCTGTTCATCAAATAGAAAAGAGTTGTGTGAGCGCTATCTGTGTTGAATTTATTCCGTAATCATATTAACTCAGATCATTAGTGCTGAACAAAACCTCCGTTGAATGATGAGAATGGCAAAGATCCTTCAATTTGGCGTCATCGGAATGGGAAGGATGGGACTCTGGCATGCCAAGAACCTGAGATTTAGGGTACCTGGCGCTAGACTCGTTGCGGTCGCCGATCTGGATAAGGCATCGGCTAAGAGAGGAAGTTTGGAAACGGGAGTGCCTTCGTTTGCGGATTATCGTGAACTGCTTGGCTTGAAAGAACTTGATGCCGTATGCGTAGTAACCACCACCGATACGCATGCCCCGATAGCAGCTGAGGCAGCCGAACTGGGCTTGAATGTCTTTGTAGAAAAGCCCATGGCAATTACGACGAAACAGGCGGATCGGTTGGAAAGCACGGTTAAGAAACGAGGAGTAAAGCTGCAAGTTGGATTTATGCGCCGTTTTGACCCTGCCTATGCTCGCGCGGAACAGCATGTGCTTAGAGGGGACATTGGGAAACCAATAGTTTTCAAATCAACCAGCAGAGATCCGTTTCCTCCTCCGGCGTGGGCGTGTGATCCGAAACATGGTGGGGGATTGCAGATTGAGATGCACGCGCATGATTATGATCTTGCCCGTTGGTTCATGAAGAGTGAGGTGGGTACTGTGTTTACCAAAGCCGAGTGTCTCGTATTTCCGCAACTCAAGAAGAGTGTGCCCGACTTTGTAGACAATACTCTAATCACACTTGGATTCGTCAATCGTGCGATTGGAGTGGTTGAAGGCAGTCTAAACGCAAGGTATGGATATGACGTGCGGGCTGAGATTTACGGCACTGATGGAATGATAACGGTTGGGAGCATCCAGAGGGTTCCTCTCGTGCTTTACACTTCGGCCGGAGGGAATGCGGAAACTTCCTTCCTAGGGGACAAAGAAACACCGCATTTCGCGCAGAGGTTCGATATCGCGTACCTTACTGAGATGCGGAACTTTGTTAACACGATCCGTAAGGATTTGCGTTCGTCGCCAGGTCTGGAGGAGGGTAGAGCAGCTCTCGATATTGGCCTCGCCGCTTTCCAATCTACTGAAAGAGAACAACAGGTACGCGTTGTAAGGTCGTAGGGCCCGCGACCGTTCAACTACACAAACTTTGGTAGAAGTTTCTTGGTTCTATCCTTTTTCAGCCTAGCGTAGATCGGTAAGGCCTCTCCGATCAGCGGTCTAGCATAATCAAGGTACTCCTGCGAAACGAAGTTTCTCTTCTCGTTAATGTAGGCATCAGGTACCTTCTTGGTTCTGAGGGCTACTTTTTCCAGATCAACTAAGCCAGTTTCACTTTGGTAAGGATCGTTTCGTATCCGTACGAGTGTAACCATCTTATCCGATTCACCTTCTACAGCTTTAGACATGGCAACTTGTCCGACTACGTAGGCTTCATCTAAATCAACCGCTGACGCGCATTGCATCGAGACACGTTGGATAGTTCCTGGCTTGTCGCAACGAGCCTTAATCTTCAGCTTCTCGGAGACGAGCCCGACTAGATAATCGCCCACTCCACCCAATTGTGCGTGTCCGAACTTATCGGTGTCCAACCCTTTTTGCGAAGCTTTTACGAATTCTCCATTTTCATCTTTCAATCCTTCGCAAACGGCCACAACAACTCTCCCTACGTTATCGTGGACGGATTTTACATCATTAAGGAATCTGTCTGTAACGAACGGACGTTCGGGCAGATAGATCAGATGCGGTCCTAAGCCATCCCCCGTCGCTAAAGCCGTGCTTGCAGTAATCCAGCCCGTGTCTCTTCCCATCGTTTCGATTATTTTTACTGTGTCAGAGGTGTAGATTGCTTCTGTATCCAGACTTGCATCTCTGGCCGTTATCGCGTTAAACCTTGCAACGCTACCGTATCCTGGGCAATGATCAGTAACCATTAGGTCATTGTCAACCGTTTTGGGTACACCAATTACGCGGAGATCAAGCCTTTTCTCGGCGGCAAGCTTTGCCACCTTGTGCGCTGTATCCATAGAGTCGTTCCCGCCTGCGTAGAGGAAATAGCCGACGTCGTGGGCTGCGAGGACTTCTATTATTCGTGCATATTCTCGTTCGCCAAGCTTGTATCGACAGGAACCTAATGCAGCGGATGGAGTTCTCCTCAAATTCCATAAAACATCTGGATCTTCCTGCCTTAGATCGACTAGATCTTCCGATAAGACTCCGAGGATCCCGTTTATCGCTCCGTAGATGTCTCGGATTTTCCCGCGTTGTAGGGCTTCGGCTACGATGCCGCACACGCTGCTGTTTATGACGGCAGTTGGGCCGCCAGACTGGGCTACGACTAGATTCGCTGGCAAGAATCTACACGAAATGCTTTGTTAGGTTCGGCATACCTTGCCCGCGTGCGGCCACAAGGTGTTGTAGTGCATCTTGCACCGTGAAATTCTGATGCACGATACCGCTTACGGCATCGGCGACGGCGGACGGATCTTCATTCCCGGGATAGAGGATGTTACGTCCGACTAAAGCTCCTCTTACGGTCTTTCCGGCAACCATGCCTTTTGTAAATTCCTTGAAGATACCGGTGGGATCACCCACTGACTCACCTCCAAGCATCAGGATTGGGCAGGTTGTGGCCTTGGCTACGCGTTCGAATCCGTCGCAGTATGGAATTTTAAGCCAAATTCCTTGAGAGGAGTCGCAAAGCGCACTCGCTACCCCAACGACTTTAATCATCTCGTCAGCTGTCTTAAGGGTCTTGTATCCTCCCTCAGGAGTTTTCTGGACGCTGAAGGTTTCCAAGAACGATGGGATCGACAGTGCGTTAAGTTCGGTGATTGCGTTAGCACATGATACGATGGTGTCTAGTGAAGTGCTATCTTTCAAATCCAATCTGAACATGAATTTCGCTGCATCCAGTCGGAGTCGATGAATCGAAGCAGCAGTGAATGAGGTAAACCGATCGTCCATTTCGTACGAAGATCCGCTTAGTCCACCTCTATTCATGCAGCCGACGAGAACTTTTCCATCAAGAAAGCTTTCTCCGCCACGCTCAAGAACTAGCTGGTCAATAATCAGCAAGTCTTCTAGGATATCTGTCGTGCTCATCACGCCGTCGAATTTTGGACTTGTTACGACACGCAGAATTCTACTCAAGTATTCGTGTCGATTTCCCATTCTTATCGGTTCATTCCCGTTCTTCGTTACAAAACGGCCCGGGTGATCGCACGCTAATATTGCCAGTTTACCATCAACAGTCAGCTTCTCACGTTTTTTTCGCCGCTGAGCAGACTTTTGAATTATTTTCGGGTCTCCTACCCTCGCCTCGGTTATTAGATTGAAAATTGATTCAGGGAAGAACGTTGGGTAGGCAAACTCGTAATTCGACGTCAATGCGCTCATTTAGACCACTTAAATTGAACGCTTGAGAGACACGAGACTATTTGAGAATTCGGGTTGGATATCAGTCGTTCATTTTACGTCATGTACTTAAATCTCGAAATCACTACTGCCGCTGCGATAGAACTGATAGAGCGGAAATAAATGAAAGACTCCTGGGAACCTCTAGTAGATATGAGCATCGTTCACTTCATGATTTACCCCGAAACAATGGCCGGCTCGGGACCAATACTCGAAACCGTATCACAAATAGTGAATGATGACTTCTTTGGAATGATTGAAATTTCCCACATCAACGACGCTACGATAAGAAAGCAGGTTGCCGACACGATTCAAACATCACACGCACGCGTTGCCTTCGGTGCCCAACCGACGATTCTTCGTCAAAAACTTGATCTGAATTCAGACGATAAATCCAAGAGGACGGAAGCAATTAGCGTACTCGAACCCCAAATCGACGAAGCGAAGGAGATCGGCGCGAAACGATTCACTGTTTTGAGTGGACCTGATCCCGGCCAGGAAAAAAGAACCCACGCAAGAAGCTTGCTCATCGAGTCGCTGCTAGAGCTTTGCGGTTACGCGAAGGATAGGGAAATTAGCCTTACCCTCGAGACATTTGATCGGACGATAGAAAAGAAGAGCCTGATCGGCCCTTCCGAGGAAGCATTGGAAATATCAAAGGCAGTGAAAAAGACTTTTCCAAATTTCGGGCTAATGTACGATATGGGACACGCCCCATTACTTGACGAAGATCCAGCCAAGGCGCTGACCTTGTTGAAGGACCAGCTTGTTCACGTGCATGTAGGAAACTGTGTCAAGAAACAGGGATTGCCAGCTTACGGGGATCAACACCCTAGATTTGGAATCAACGGCGGCGAGAACGATGTTGCCGAACTCGTAAAATTCCTCAGGGCACTTATAGCGATCGGATACATTCCATCAACCCCTAGAGAAGTATCTCCCGTCATAGGATTCGAACTTAAACCAGTGCCTGGCGAAAAATCCGAGACCGTTATAGCTAATGGTAAGAGAACATGGAAGAAAGCGTGGAGTCTTATCTAGGTGACTAAATATGAAACCTAAAGTCTACGTTACTCGTTTGCTTCCGAAAGAAGCGATGGATCGAATTCACTCAAACTGTGAAGCAACAGTTTGGGACGGCGAGCTACCTCCACCGCGTGATGTTCTCTTGAAGAATGTTGCCGACGTGGAAGGGTTGCTATCGTTGTTGACCGATAAAATTGACGCTGAGTTGATGGATAAGGCACCCAAATTGAAAGTAGTGAGCAATTATGCGGTTGGATTTGATAACATCAACATTCCCGAAGCCACAAAACGTGGAATAATAGTCGGAAACACACCCGGCGTCTTAACTGACACAACCGCAGACTTCGCATTCACATTGATCATGTCAGCCGCTCGTAGAGTAGCTGAAGGCGACCGATACGTGAGAGCAGGAAAATGGAAGACGTGGGGGCCAATGCTACTACTCGGGCAGGATGTGTACGGTTCAACGCTCGGAATAATCGGCTTAGGGCGAATCGGCGCCGCAGTAGCACGTCGTGCGAAAGGCTTCAACATGCGGACCATGTACTATGACGTGATTCGCCAAAAGCAGTACGAAGACGAACTAGGCATTGAATATGCTACGCTAGATAAAGTTCTCACAGAATCAGACTTCATAACCGTCCATACGAACTTAACTCCGGAAACGCATCACCTGATCAGCACGAAACAATTCGAGAAAATGAAACGAACATGCATCCTCCTAAACACTTCTCGAGGTCCAATAGTCGATAACATGGCGTTGTACGAAGCCCTTCGTACGGGCAGGATCTTGTACGCGGGGTTAGATGTTACCGAACCAGAACCATTGCCAGCCAATCATCCACTACTTACCCTCGACAACGTTATCATAGCACCCCACATCGCCAGCGCGTCAGTAGTGACCAGAACAAAAATGGGATTAATCGCAGCCGACAACCTCATCGCGGGACTCAAAGGTCAACTGGGCCCAGCCCCAGTCAACCCTGAAGTGCTGAAGAAGCGCTAATTCTTCTGGGTAGGTAAGACCGGAACTATTCCGCCCCACCATTCTTCCCAGGGCGGGAGTTTTATTTTGTCGACTTCCGCCGCGTTGCGGCTTACTTTTTCGAAAGCCTGTGCATACTCCTCCATCAAGTCAAGCCCATTCGGAGGATGAAGAGACAGGTTGAATGTTTCCTCACAGATCTGTTCGGTTACGGGACACAGGCCGCGATCGTATTTTATTTGCCGGCTTACGTACGGACTCTTCCACGGGAAGCCTTTGCCGAATCCTTCGAGCGACTGGAATGCGGGTTGCATATAGATCGGTTGCGTACACCAAATCGCTGCTCTGACTCCTTCTGCCTGTAAAGCTACCACCACGCGATCACGGAACTCTCTTGCTGGAAGCTTGGAACCAGCTGCAGCTGGATCGACTCTTATTTTGTAGTAATGATAGACGCTTTTCGCGTAGTCTGGAACGTATGGCGGAATAAGGCCTGGCAGCTTCTTTAAGCGGTTAGTTAGAAATTCAGAGTTATCAATTCTAACCTTGTTCGTTTCATCCAATCTGCTGAGTTGGACTCGCCCTAGAGCTGCATTGAGTTCGGTTGACTTGTAATTCCAACCTAAACCATGGGCCATGTATGGCCTCGGTACACCCTTTCGTAGGGCTTCGCCGAAGATTCGAACCCTTTCTGAACTCGTTGCGTATTCATCACTGTTGGTCACGAACATACCGCCTTCTCCCGTCTGCATGTTCTTCGATCCGTTGAAACTGTAGGCTCCCATGTCTCCGATGCCACCAACTTTCTTACCCTTGTATTCAGTCCCATGAGCTTGGCATGCATCTTCAACTACGACAAGATCATGCGAATTAGCGATCTTTAGAATTGGATCAAGATCGGCTGGAAGTCCATAGATATGGACTGGTTCGATGACTTTAGTTGCAGGTGAGATTTTCTCTTCTATTTTCGAAGTATCGATTGTGAAAGTTCGAGGATCAATATCAACGAATATTGGTATTGCGCCTTGCTGCAGTATGCTAGATGCTGAACCGATAAAGGTGTAAGGGCTCGTTATCACTTCGTCTCCTGGTTGCACACCGGCGGCGGCCATAGCACAATGCAACGCGGCAGTTCCAGAATTCATGAAGATTGAGTGCCTGACTTGGAAATATGTAGAGAACTCACTTTCAAAAGCAGAGATCTCTGGCGCGAAGGTTCCCCAGACAATACCTCGTTTTATTACATTTGAAACAGCGTCAGCCTCTCTCTGGCCGTAACGTTTCAAAAATTCTACTGGCCACTCATACGTAGGCTTTTGAACAAGTTTCTTACCGCCTAGAATAGCAAGCTCAGGCAAGATTTAGACACATCCAATTCGGTGCGGCAGCAGACAGCATCATAGGTTAATCAAGCTTACGACGATTTATCAGATGCTCGAATCGCTCGATTCAAGACTTGCCCGAGTTAACGAATACGTTGCGTATCGTTCATATCAGTTTAGCAGCTTCACGGGAAACATTCCTGGACTTGGCATAAAAGTGATCCTCGAGTTCTTCCATTTCGTCCGTGAAATTATTTCTAATCAATGCCTATCCGCGGTATTGCTCGATAATGGAACTCTTGATTTCAGTACCAAGTCCGGGTGCGGACTGGAGGAGGAATTTACCGTTTTCGATGCGGATTGGTTCTTTCCACACATCGGTGCACCACGGGACGTACTCGACCATTATCACGTTTGGTATTGAAGCCCCAAGCTGAACGTGAACTGGATATTGGATGTTCGTGTGTGGGACGATTGGAATATTATTTGCTGACGCTAACGACGCTACTTCAAGCCACTCGGTTATTCCAGTAACTTTTGTAGCGTCTATTTGGGCTATTTCGCATGCGTTCGCATTGATATATTCTCGGAAAGTGTATTTTGAGTAGATTGACTCTCCAACAGCTATTGGGGTTCGCAAAGCTCTTGCTATTTTTGCGTGGCCACTAATATCTAGAGGCGATATCGGTTCTTCCAGCCAGAAGATATCGTGATCTTCAAGCTTCTTTCCCCATCTTATCGCAGTATTAACGTCCCATTTGGTATTGACGTCTGCCATAATTTTCACTTTTTCTCCGACCGCTTCCCTGACACGTTTTATTCTATCGTAGTCTTCAGAAGGGTCGCTTTTTCCAACCTTAATTTTCACGGCCGTAAAACCATCGCGAATAGCGCCGCGTATGTTGTCGACCAGCTCGTCTTCGCTCCATGAAAGCCATCCCACGTCCGTGTTGTAGGCGGGCACGGAATCACGGCAACCTCCCAAATATTTCCACAATGGAACACCACTGGACTTGCAACGAATATCCCAGAGTGCCATATCGATTGCGCACATTCCCATCTGCGCCAGACCGGTCTTGCCAAGTCGATAATCCCAGAGGAACGAATTTTTCTCATAGACTTCCTCGGGTATAGCCCTAGATAGATCAAGATCCATACCTCGAATGGTCGGTACGAGATATCGTAATATCATATCACGAACTATGTCTCCTCCAATGCCGATGGTCCAATTGAAGCCCCAGCCCTCCAGTCCATTATTTGAGATAACCTTCAACACGATCATCTCAATTCTGTTCCACTTGCTGATTGAGTCGGCAAGAGCTTTCTTCAAGGGAATTTGGAGAAGAAACACTTCGGCGTCCGCAATCTTCAACATGACTTTCCTACAAACATTCATCGGCTTGAGATCTTAAAGCCATTGATTTAATTTGACGAACAATCCACGTTAATCAGAATGATTGAATAGTCGAAATGCACCATCCTCACGGGTCGCGTGAAAGCATGCGTTTCTCGTTTCTCGTCTCTCAGATGCTTGGCTATCAGATTCCCAACCTTTTTTGCACTCCTGAATCGTTCGTCGAATTTGAAAAAGTGCTGAAACTTCTTACTGAAAACGGGTTTGAAGGCGTCGAGTTGAATCTCAATCTTGATGATGAGCAGGTGCTCGCACGAATTGGGAAGGCGCTGGAAAAATCGGAGGTGAAGCTTGCAGCGGTTGGAACAGGCTTATTGTATGCTGCCGACAAACTGTCATTCACTGATCCAGACCCAAGTAAACGATCTGAGACTGTGTCTAAGGTCACGAAACTAATCAGTTTCGCAGCGAAACATCAAGCAGTTGTGATCGTAGGATTAGTCAGAGGGACCGGTTCAGTCGAGAGCATGAAGAATGTAACGGCGTTACGAGAATGCATGAGAGCGTGCGACGCAGAGGCATCCGGTTGCAACGGCAAAATCGCTTTGGAGGCCATCAATAGGTACGAAACTAAATCGTTCAACACTGCTGAACATGTGGCGAAATTCATCGACGACTCAGGGCTCAAAGCAACTGGAATTCTGCTAGATACATTTCATATGAACATAGAAGAGAGATCTATAGAGAGCACAATAAAATCCTACATTGACAGAATCTTCCACTTTCACATAGCAGACAGTAATCGGTGGCCGCCAGGATACGGGCACTTGGACATCAGAGAACATTTGAGAATTCTTGCAGAGATGAACTACAAAGGATGGGTGTCAGCCGAGACTTTGCCAAAACCTTCAAGCACGGAGTCAGTCGTGGCTACGGCAAAGTACCTTGCGAATTGTAAGTTGAGTCGAGGCTGAATCTAAGCTCTTCACTTATCGACTTTAACGGTGATATATATGTCACCGACGTTGGTCCCGGTTCGACCAGTAATTATGTTATCGTTCAGTTTCTTGAAGAAATGAAAAGAGTCGCTTCGAGCGATGAACTCTTGCGGATCAATGTTCCTGCGTCTCGCGCGTTTACCGGAATTGCCGTCGACGATTGCTCCGGCCGCCGAGCTGTTTCCATCAATTCCATCAGTACCGAACGCGGCTATGGCTATACCGCTCTGACCCTCAATATCGATTAGCGCAGAGAGCGCAGTGTGCTGATTCCGTCCGCCCTGCCCATTTCCTACGACATTAACCGTGGTTTCTCCGCCAACTATTATTGCTCCGGAGTCACGTATCGGTTCGCGGAAAATCTTGCTGTTGACTCCGATCGATGCCAACAATTTCCCGAGGCTCTTCGCCTCCATGTCCGCTTGTGACGTCAATATTTTCGTTGGCACGTTGCGGGACTCTAGGGCGCTTTTTGCCGCTACGCATGCATATCGATTGTCTGCGATTATGAAATTGTGAACTCGATCGAAGATACGAGAAGAGGGTTTAGGAGTCTCATGAATCTTACCGGCTAGTCCACGCTGTAGATATTGCTTCACATTCCGAGGTATCTTTCCCCAAATATTGTACTTGCGAAGTATTTGTACGGCGTCGCTATATGTGGTTGGATCGGGGGCTGTGAGCCCGGAAGCGATGTCGTGGAGAGTGTTGCCTGCAACGTCGGAGATAATGAAAGAGATGATTGCTGACGCCGCACATTTCTCAACCAATCTGCCACCTTTGAGAGCAGAGATATGTCGTCTGACTGTGTTTATTTCATGAATTGTTGCTCTTGTCCGTATCAACTCTTCAGTAAGTCGACGTTTATCCTTCAACGTGATGGAATCGACGGGAGCAGGAAGAAGGGCGGATGCCCCGCCGGAAATCAGGCAGATGAGAAGGTCATTCGGTCTCATAGTACTCAGCATGGCTATAACACGTCGAGCGGCACGAAAGCCCTCTTCATCAGGAAGAGGGTGACCCGCCTGGAAGATTTCTACTCGGCTGTCGAAACGAGGTATCTTCTCCCCCTTCGGGGCGACCAAGATTCCTGATACGTTGTGCTTATTGAGTAATCCTAGAGCAGTGTCCATCATTGGGACACTTGCCTTGCCGACAGCAATTATGTTGATGTGACTGAAATCAGAGATAGATAGAGATAGATTACGGATTATGATGCGTTCATGATCGAGCTTAAGGCATGCTGTCAGGCAGTTTGACGGGTCAATAGCTACCAAGGCCTTTTGAATGGCATGAACACAGAGTCGCCGAGCTCGCTGATTAGACGGCGAGCCACCGTTACGAATGAGCCTCGATACATCGCTTATCGTGAAGTTTCGAATCATTGAAAAAACCTGAGATCATCTGATTTTCTAAGACATTTTAGATCATCGCATTGAACGAGCTTAATACTTCTTCCTCAACGGAACTCTGCACCGTTTGGCCTTCAATAAAGGTAGAAATATTGCTCAAATAACTCAGCCGTAAGATCAAGTTGCAAACATTAGCGGAAAAATTGGCCAATTACTCTCTGAATATCAGATTTAACGATGTCCCACCCAGTGTCGTGCACGAGGCTAAACGTAGGTTCATAGATTCAATCGGATGCGCCTTAGGTGCCTTCAACGCTGATGCACCAGTCAAGTGCAGAGAACTAGTCAGCAAGCTTTCGAGAAGAAGCGAGTCCACAATAATCGGTACATCAGAAAAAACCTCACCCGATCTGGCGGCTTTCACGAATGGCGCAATGATTCGCTATCTTGACTTCAACGACACATACTTGTCGAAGGAAGCATGTCATCCAAGTGACAATCTCTCAACCGCAATTGCGCTCAGCGAGAGCGAGAGAAGAGATGGACGCGAATTGATTACGGCACTCATCGTCGGATATGAAGTGCTTTGTAGGCTTTGTGACGCTTCGAACATACGTGATCGCGGATGGGATCATGTCACTTACGGAAACATTTCAACAGCAATCGTTGCCTCTAGGCTTCTAGGATTGACACGCGAACAAATTAGCAACGCGCTTGCGCTCGCAATCACTCCAAATAATGCACTCCGACAGACACGGGTTGGTCAACTCTCTATGTGGAAGGGCTGTGCGTTCGCTAATGCTGCACGCAACGGAGTCTTTGCAAGCCTACTTGCCCGTGAGGGATTAACAGGACCTAGTCCAATTTTCGAAGGCGAAAAAGGTTTTCAAAAAATTGTGTCCGGAAAACTTCAAACCAACCCAAAGGAATGGACGAGATTCAAGATCCTCGAAACTTCAATCAAGTATTACTCCGCCGAATATCATTCCCAAGCAGCAATAGACGCTGCCTTACAATTACGGAAAGAAATAGCTCGAGAACGAATACGCGAAATCAAAATCTCCACCTTCAAAGTAGCAGTACAAATAATCGGTGGTGAACCCGAGAAATGGAGCCCCAAAAGTCGCGAAACAGCAGATCACAGCCTCCCATACATGGTAGCAGTTGCGCTTCTCGACGGTGAGCTCGGTCCAAACCAGTTCACGGATGAAAGGATTCGAGATCCCCAACTCAAATCCATGATAAAAAAAATCAGGGTACGATCCGACCCTAATCTTACAAAGCTTTACCCCAGAGGAATACCAGCAATACTAGAAATTATCGACAATGCAGGCAAAAAACATAGGAAACGCGTCGAATTCCCTCGAGGTCATTACAGAAATCCTATGACAGATAAGGAGGTTGAAAAGAAATTCTGCAAGCTGACCATGAAAATGATTACGAAAGACCGTGCCGACGAATTTTTGCGAAAGAGTTGGAAGCTCGAGAGCATTACAGACATTTCCGATGTGCTTGCTACGTTGATTAAGTCTTAGCTAACACAATTGGAGCAGAGATAACGAAGATGAGCAGCAAGAGCAAGGGTGGACTGGAGGATGTCATAGTAACCTCCTCAGCCATTTGCAACTTGAATGAAAAAACAAACACCGTCGAAATACGAGGGTACGATCTACTAGACCTAGCTGAGCATTCGAGTTTCGAAGAAGTCTGCCACTTGCTTTGGTACGCCAGACTACCGTCCGCAAAAGAACTTACCGAGTTCACTCAAACCCTGGCAAATCACCGACAAATCCCTACGGGTATGATAGAACTGATCAAACGACTCCCTAGAACTTCCACGATGGACTCATTACGAACGTGGGTTTCAGCTCTCGCCGCTTATGATTCCGAACCCGACAACTCCAGTACCGAAGCAGTTCTAAGAAGAATAACGAAAAT
>DASQZS010000315.1:0-5219 GCA_035638535.1 Candidatus Acidiferrum sp. | reverse complement strand
TAGAATAGCCCCTATACGAAACCAATCCCGTAGCGTAGGTTAGAAGAGCTCCAAGTCCAAAAGCTGCGAGTGCCGTTCGATATCTCGTAAGACGATGCGAGAACACAAGTAATGCACCTAATGCGACCAAGCTTAGTTGGAGTGGATAGTTGAACCAAAACAAGAAACAGATGCTGGTGCCGATTGTGAGTGTTTCGCAGTCGGCGTATGTCCCGGCAGCCACCATTAGGACAATTGATATGCCGATTAGTAAAATGCCAAGAACGAGCGGCAATCGAAATAGAATCGACTTTGCGACTTTTCGTTTTCGCAAGTCGCCTAGATTCGTTTCGCTTGCCAAGAGGATCAGCCGGCAAACAGGTTGTCCTTAATTAAAGCCATAACTCTTCTCGTCATTTGAAGGATGCTTGAAATTTGGTAAGTTTCCTGCAAGCATTGAGTGACTTGAAGAATATTCCCAGGAGTGGGTGGTTAAGTCATCGAATCTCCATACAAGATGTGGAGTCTGTTGCGGACCACAGCTTCTCCACAAGTGTGTTGTCTATGGTTCTGGCAAACTTCGAAGTGAAAACGGGAAGACGTGTTAACGTTGAACGAGTTCTGAAAATGGCGTTGCTGCATGACCTTGCTGAGGTTCTTACTTTCGACATAAGCAAGGTCTACCTTGAGTATTTGGGGGCCAGAGGGCGCAAGCTGAAAAACGAGATCGAAAAATCTGCATGCGCTCATCTAAGTGAAGCCATGGAACCCTTCGGGATCTCGGAAGATTATGCATCAGTCTGCGCCGAATATTTTAAGGATAATACAATTGAGGCACAAATTGTTCACGCCGCAGACCGACTCGACATACTACTTCAAGTGATAAACCTCGAACATAGAGGCTATTCTCGAACCATGATGCGTAACCTTTGGCAGAAGACTAGTGAGGCGCTGGCTAACTCAAAATTGAGGTCGGTACGAAAAATTCAACGTATGATTGCGAAAGAACACAAACCTCTGCATCTAGTGAGTCGGCAGACTTAGATTATATGGAGATAATTCGCAGGAAGTTGCACTATGCCTGCGCCATTCTCATAAATCCAGACCCCAAATTCTTCGGATGTGGGATCAGCCACAAGGGAAACGGCGTAAGGTGAAAACTGGTAGAATTGCATGTGAGTGTCGATGTCTGTTTGCGAGAGGAATAACCCGTGACCAGGATGAGAATGATACCAGCCAACTATGCGACCAGTTATCCTTCCCTCAACAATATCACTTGCTACCTTCGCAAGACGATCCGCAGGGAAGACACATGAAATCGTATCCCTTTCCGTTTCCCCGGCAATAATCTCGTTAATCCATAGAGCCTGATCTTCAAGGGTACCCATTAAGAGACCTATGCGTTCGAACGGCCTGTTAATGTCCCGTGCGATCTTGTCAATTACACGGTTAGTGAGCATGACCTTGAACAAGGCTGGTACGCATTGAGATTCTTGGCAGTGTACTTAAGAGTTCGTGATATGTTCGCGTAATTCGCTGTCTTTTGGTTGATCGATACCGAGTATGACTGACCGAGTACGAACGGGAAGCAGGATGCCCTTTAACCGAGGAAGCGATAATCTCTTAATGTTAGTCTACGATACATGGTATCGAGGTCTGGACGTGCCCAAAGCTTTCGTTTTCATGAATATAGATGCCGGTTCGGAAGTTGAGGTCTTGAAGAGTCTTAGGGAAGTGCCTGAAGTAAAGGAGTCCTACTTCGTATATGGCGTGTACGATGTCGTGGCCAAAATTGAAACTGACTCAATGGACCGACTCAAGGAAGTTATAACTTGGAAAGTAAGAAGGCTTGACAAGATCCGATCTACTCTAACCACCATCGTTAGCGAAGGAAAATAATCGTATGAACTAACAATCTCAATTCATGTGATCGTTGAATCAACCGTATCGGTTTGTCAACTAACACGTAGGTTACAGAATGAGTTGGATTCTAAATCAAATCCGTGAAAGAATCGCTGAAAACCAAACGCATTTCGACGAACTCCTTAACGACGGAAAAACATATCGAGTTTATCATGAGGTAAACCAAATCGCCTCCGATATCGGTTCAACTTATGGCGTTCAGCTTTTTCTGAATTTTCCAAACGCCAAGAGCATCTATGCTTTGAAGTCCTTCGGTTCCCGAGGAATCAGTATGATCGTAGATAGCTCACGCAAGAAGTTTCCAAAATTCTCTGAAGATGAAATTCATCGTGAACTATTGAAACGTATCCCGAACGCGCGGGTTGTCCCTGTCGGGTTCGGACACGAAGGTTTTCACGTTGATCTCAAATCTGGACGACTTACTGTGCTGCCTAGTGGCATACATGTGTGGTGCGAGGTCGATCATCTATCCGAAGAATTTTTGGATTGGTTATTTGTAGAAGTTTATGGAATTACCAACACTCATCCTGATTGATTTCAGGCTAAACTTATAACCGATGATCACCGGTTGCATCAGGCTATCACGTGTTTCAGTATTGGATGAGCTGAATAAAATAAGAGAAAGGAAGATGCGAGAACTCATGAGTCAACCTTCAACACCTGATATTGACAAGCCCATTATTGTAAGTGATCGAAACTTCGATCAGACTATCAAATCATACCCATTAGTCGTTATTGACTGCTGGGCCGTCTGGTGCGCCCCATGTCGTGCGATTGCACCGATAGTGGATCAGCTCGCTAAGGATTATAGTGGCAAGATGGTTTTCGGCAAACTCAATGTTGATGAGAATCCGGAAACAAGAGATCGCTTCGGAATAATGGCCATCCCTACGCTCCTAGTTATGAAGGATGGAAAGGAAGTGGATCGGATCGTTGGTGCGCTTCCAAAGAACCAGTTGGAAGCGAAAATCAGTTCACACGCTTGATAAAAAGCCGACTTATATTTGCCATTATGACGTAGTGGGAACTATCGAGTGATCACTCGATAGTCGATCTCTAGGCATGATGTCCGATGGCTAAGGAACTTATCGTCGTTCTTGATTTTGGAGGACAATATTCACATCTGATCACCAGACGAATCCGAGAATGTCAAGTCTATTCCGAATTGCTTCCGTACACTGTATCTGCGAATGAAGTGAGCAAACTAGAACCTAAAGGTATCGTGTTGTCCGGCGGACCTGCGAGCGTTTACGAGGCCAATTCTCCAAATTGTGATCCCCGGATCTTTACTCTTGGAGTTCCGATTCTTGGAATATGTTATGGTCTGCAACTTATGGTTCAGGCACTTGGTGGAAAGGTCAAAGCCACAAATCGACGTGAGTTTGGTAAGACTGAACTCAAGATTGCCGATAACTCGGATCTACTAAGGAATGTGAACCCCAGGACTAATGTGTGGATGAGTCATGGGGACTGCGCTGAAGTGCTGCCTGTAGGTTTCGAAGTGCTTGCAAGCTCAGACAGCTGCAATATGGCTGCGATACGAAAATCATCCGACAGGCTCTATGGAGTACAATTCCATCCTGAAGTAGCTCACACGGTTCAAGGTATGGACGTTATTCGAAATTTTGTCCTAAATATTTGCGGATGTTCGCCAAATTGGACGCCTAGATCAATTATCGATACTTCTATCGAGAATATCCGTACGACGGTCGGAAATGGAGCGGTTCTCGTCGCCGTGAGCGGCGGGATTGATTCAACAACCGTGGCAGCCCTAGTAAGGAGAGCCGTACGAGACAGGCTGACCTGCATTTTTGTGAATCACGGCCTCCTTCGGAAAAACGAGGAAGATTTGGTTATGAAGGCTTTCAAGGATTTGGAGCTGAACGTACGATATGTGGACGCAACTGATCGTTTTCTAAAGCGCCTAGAAGGAGTTATCGATCCTGAAATGAAGCGCAAGATAATTGGGGAAGAATTCATCAACGTTTTTGATGAAGAAAGCGCGAAACTTGGAAGTTTTGAATTCCTTGCGCAGGGAACGCTTTACCCTGACGTAATAGAAAGCGGGGGGACAGGAAGCGTTGCGTCAAGGATTAAGACACACCATAACGTTGGAGGGATTCCTGAATGGAGCAAATTCGAGATCATCGAACCGCTTAGGTTCCTCTACAAGGACGAGGTTAGGAAAATCGCGTCCGAGCTTGGCATCTCAAGATCCATTGTTAGCGCTCATCCCTTTCCGGGTCCCGGCTTGGCTGTGCGGATTATAGGAGAGGTTACTAGAGAAAAATTGCGAATCTGCAGAGAGGCTAGCTATATCGTCGAGGAGACGTTGAGGCGTCATAAGTTGTATGACGAGCTGTGGCAGGCTTTCGCTGTTGTTGGCGAAGATAGGGCTGTAGGTGTGCTCGGAGATGAGAGGAAGCTCGGTCATATTGTAACGATCCGTGTGGTAACATCATTCGACGGCATGACTGCGGATTGGGCAAGGCTGTCGGATAATGTACTTGAGGAAATGAGCACTCGAATTACCGGCGAGATACCAGGGGTGACTTGGGTTAGTTACTCTGTTACTTCCAAGCCGCCATCTACGATCGAGCCCTGCTAAACCGAAGCGTAGCTAACGCCATGACTCGACTTAGAATGAAGAAAAGGGGTGGTTACTTCGGCTTGAAGGAGTGCCCGCAGCCGCAGGTCTCGGTCGCATTGGGGTTATTGATTTTGAAGCCTTCGCCCATAACGGACTCGACGTAATCAATCTCTGCTCCTTCCACATACTTCGCGCTTTCAGCGTCAACTAGAACTTTCACACCATGCTTCTCGATCACGCAGTCGTCGTCCTTCTTCTGGTCAAACGCTAAACCATACTGAAATCCACTACAGCCGCCGCCTGATACGTATAGTCGTAAAGTGGCCTCGGCCTTTCCTTCCTTACCCATGGCTTCCTTAACTTTCGCAGCAGCTTTCTCAGTGATCATTAGGTTAAGTGCGGCTGGCGGATGTAGCATTATTTCCACTGCATGCTCGTTAACCAATAACGCTTATTTAAGCTTGGATTAGAACGGAAAGAGATGAAAATCATTCCAGTCAGTCACACATCACTATTGCCAGTTAATTTTCGCTTAAGGACGGATTAAAGTTTGGATCATACGCTTAGCATCGTGTACAGCGACGACTTCCAACACTACGACTTTGGTCCATCTCATCCGTTAAAGCCAACACGCCTCAAGTTGACTTTCGAACTGATGCGAAGCCTTGGGTTGTTGACTGCGTCTAACGTCGATGTCAAGGAACCACGCATGGCCAGCATGGAGGAA
>DASQZS010000314.1:0-4234 GCA_035638535.1 Candidatus Acidiferrum sp. | reverse complement strand
ACTCGTGGCAGCAACAAGTGCTCAACTCATGGTGCTGCCAGAATTTCCGGTCTCGACAGCTATGGTGATTATCTCAGCCCTGTTCCTCGCATTGGTGATTTCAAAGCGTAAGCATAAGTGAAAGACAAATTACTCACATCTCAGGCCTAGCTCTGACTCTTGAGCGACGAGCATCAATCACTCTAGTATCCATAATCGCTCTACTAGTACACTCCGAAGAGATGTAAGTTCGTTCGATTTCGATAGCCCAAGGATCGTTTTAGTATGTGAGGATCTAGTGGGGCGACGAACAGAATTGAACGCTGGACGCCGAAAACCCGTAAATTGGCTGGTTATGGGGATGCTGTCGACTCTGTTCTTTGCATTTTACGGTCTCTTTAGCAAACTTTCGACGCTTCAACCTTCGATCGTTAACCTGATCATTTTCATCGCATCCGGGATTTGCGGAATCATTCCATCTTTGCTCATCGAGCGAAAGGTTGCCTTTTCTAAGGAAGGATTTTTGTCCGGTCTCTGCTCCGGCGGATCGGTACTGATAATGTTATTCATGTTGGTCTCAAATCAAGTCTTAGTCGTTTTTTCGTTTGTGTCATTTTCATCAGTAGTCTTCTTCTTGATCATGCTGGCGCTCGAAAGACCTATGCTCTCTCGCAAGCAGAAGTTTCTAGCGGCTACCGGGATTCTCGTATCTACCGCAGGGTTGTTCACTGCTTCAACATCGATGAATGGAATAGCTAGTCTATTATCAAACTCTTCGATCAGCCCGTACTTGATGATCGCACCCCTGATACCAATCGGCATCGGTTTCTGGGCGTATTTCTCCTTTGTTGCAATAAAGAAGGCCAGGTCGACAGTCTCTACCGTCCTGCTTAGCTACTCATTCGCGGCACTGGCAATCGCGTTGCTAGGTTATTCTCTCCTTGGGTTTAGTATCCCGTTACCCGCTTTCTCCCAACTGAGCGACTTCTTCCCAGTGATGGCGGGGCTTTTCCTAATGGGTGGAGTAATGCTTACTCTCAAGGCATATGAGATGACTTCTGGAGAATCAAGAATTGAAGATACCATTGTAGCGATTCTAGCGAATGCCGAGATAGTTCCGTTGATATTTCTGTCCTACTTCATCCTTAGAGAGTTCACGGTCGAATCGTTCGTCGGCGCCTTCACGGTCTTCATTGGACTCGCCATCCTAAACGCCGCTAGAACTTGATAATCAATTCACGCACTTAATTTACGAGTAAAAACAAGACACACGCGCTAAATCTAAATCTTCAGCACAAGGTTCGATGCTGAACCCATCAAGT
The DNA here is from genome assembly GCA_035638535.1 of Candidatus Acidiferrum sp. Lineage (GTDB taxonomy): Archaea > Thermoproteota > Bathyarchaeia > 40CM-2-53-6 > 40CM-2-53-6 > FEN-987. The sequence goes on along the minus strand of DASQZS010000314.1, from coordinate 2,933 downwards.
TTCTATTTAGATTGTTCTTCCGAGACGCGTCTAACTGATGAGAGAACTAGCGGAAGGAACCAGAGATAGAAACGAATTGGGAGGCCCTGAATCTTGAACGCCCAGAAGAAAGGCAGGATGGTGATTGCGAAGAGAGCTCCTGAAATGATGAGAACGTCTCTTACCCGCTTATACCGTGTTAGCGCCTCCTTTGGCACCAATTCTTTCTCTTCCCTGGCAAGTTGATGAGTGAATAATGCGAGAATCAACATTAGGCCCGCCATATCTAGCGCGTATAATATGGAGGCGTAGTTCAAGAGCAATTCATGAGCTAAGATGTCGAAGGTGATGTTTAGGTAGAACAGGTAAGGTTCGATTGAGACAAGAAAAAGCAATGCTAGGTTGAGCGTAACAATAATGTTATCCTCGATAGGAAGAATCGACATTATGTTCGTGTAGGCCAACCAAACAGAAATCAAAATTAAAAAACTAAATCCGAATTCCAGAAGGTCAATTAACATTCCAAATGGTTTTGCGGGGATTCGCGAGATTAAAGGAATAGTACTGATTGCTAACGCTAGCCCGAAGATTAGGTCCGAGAGTGACTCGATTCGAGGTTTAGTGCGTGCTGTGACTGAGTCCAAATGAGAATCACAGTTAGTGAATCCACTCGCTTGAAAAGCTCTTTGTTCAATGTGATAAGTTCGGCTTGCGCTTATTCCTATAGATTTCGCTTAGACAAAAGAAATAGGTGAAAAAAGGAAGATTTTGGCACTGAGTTACGGAACGCTGCGAAGGAGATCTCTTCTGTGGGGTTAACTCATACTGATGCGAAAATCATCGTGAGTACATTATCCAGTGCACTCATCGGCGTCACACTCGCTAATGTTCTGGACTGCATTGGGAATGGATGCTGGACAACTGACTTGCGCGACATAGTTGCCGCTTGCATCTCCATTGTCGTTTTTTTCCTCATTTATTATATTGTGGCTAGGCATGGAAAACGTAACTCGCGGTCGCGTAGAAGAAGAGCTAACTAATGTACAGACCGGAGCTAGTCAAAGAGTCACTTCTCCGCCATCAACTACGACAGTTTGCCCGTTAACGAAGGCGCTGTAGTTACTCACTAGCATCAGTGCGACTCCAGCGATGTCCTCTGGCTGACCAGGTCTGCCGAGAGGTATGCCCGAAACCAAATCAAGTCGTTCTGCTTTCGATAGCCTATTCCAGTTTCGTTGTGTGGCTATTGATCCGGGTGCGATTGCGTTACAGCGTATTCCGTATTTCCCATATTCCTTCGCGATGTGTTTTGTTATTCCCAGGATTGCAGATTTGGCAATGGTGTACGGTGCACCTTTATCGTATCCGGCGAAGGCGGGGGTTGAAGAAATGTTGACGATCACGCCGTATTTGTGTTTCATCATGATCGGCAAGACCTCTCTACAGCAACGAAATGTTCCTAACGTGTCAACGGCCAACACTTTTTTCACCGCCTCATCTGAAATTTCATGAAACGGTGAATCCCATAGTTCATCTATGATGGGAAAACCGGCATTGTTCACAAGAATATCGATCCTTTTGTATTGTTTGAAAGTTTTCTTCACCATTCCGACTACGTTCTCTTGCGATGCTATGTCGGCGCGAACGCCAAATGAATGCGTTCTGTATTTCCGCCTTATTTCATGAGCTACGTCGTCAGCTTCTTTTTCATCTCTTCCCACTATGACGACATTTGATCCATGTGCAGAAAATAGTTCGGCAATGGCTCTTCCATTTCCTTTCGTAGAACCGGTTACGATCGCGATCTTGCCTTGAAGAAGTTTGACATTTGTTCCGTTATTTTTCTGAATCAGAATTCATCGCTTTTTCCTGAAGGTTGTCGATTTCTTTGTGTGCAATCTCCTTCTAAAGGTTGCATCAGTCTAATGGCTTGCTGACTTTTTAGTGGATTAATCCTGTGGCGGCGTGCATTTAGTTTCCTAATTCTCGATTTACCGTACGAGAACTGGCTTGTAGGGTAAGTCAATCAGCAAGGCTCTGGCCAAATCCATGGATCCTTCCTTAGCCTTATCCGCCAGGGTATCAGGTACTCTTGAAACGTAGTGTAAAGGCGGAGAGGCGTCACAAAGAGGTTCAATTTCCCGTTCAAAACTTTTGTAGATGCCGCCGTCAGCACAGATCCCGTTCAGCATATCTTCCATCACCCGCTTCGAGCGTTTTGTGACAATGTACTCCCCTGAGTCAACTTCCTCGAGCAAAGCCGACAATCCCTTTTCATCAGCCGAGAATTGCTGGGCGGATCCTTTCGAGACCTGCAAGGCTCGATTGATGAGCCTTGGAGTGTGCTCGGATCGATTCAGGAATCGTCTCACATACTCCTTAGTCTCTAAAATTGGAACACGATCCACGAGACGGACTCATGGAAGTGAAAGAAGCGTTTCGATTGGTCTAGGCATTTCTGCGTAGAAGTGCGTATGGCAAGGCATTAAAACGGTTATCTCTTAGAACATGGGTTTGAGTGGATCTCATTCAGATCGCATCCATGGATGATACATCACTGTACCGTAAACAGCACGTTAATATCCCGCGAGAGCTTTATAGTGTTTTGATGACCGATGGCTACCATCCAGACGCAGCTTCAGGAAGGACTTTACGCGCAACTGTTCGCAGAGTTCGATCTCGAATGCAGCAACTGCGGGTTCAACACACAAGACCCTGAAATATACGACCGCCATAACCGGCGTTGTAAAATTCCAGTCGACGCGGCTTCGTTGAACGCCAAGTAAGAGTGCCCAATGGCTCCCATGCGGGCGCCTAAGGTTCTTTGTGTACAACAACTCCCCTAGAGGTTTCTCTGCGAGAACCTCCTCCCCTTTTTATTTTCTCAAAATCAAGTCTTAGATTTGGTTCTTCGGATCCACACTACGGCCAGGATGGCAGTTGCTAAAGGAAAG
>DASQZS010000313.1:0-10439 GCA_035638535.1 Candidatus Acidiferrum sp. | reverse complement strand
GCAACAGTAAACCCACATTTGCGTAATAACACAGGACATTTAATTGCTATCGTACGTCCGCCTTCTAAGGCAGCGAAGGAGTTCTTCTCTCGAAATAGGTCCTTCTCTCAACACGATTAGGTTATCGGACACGTCAACTACGGTAGAAGCAATTCCAAGTCTGGATCTACCTCCATCCAAGATCACATCCACATGGTTTCCAAGTTGACTTGCAGCTTCGTTCGCCGAAGTAGCTGGAATCTGTCCACTCAGATTTGCACTCGTACCCACAAGACTCCCTCCGCATAGAGCGAGAAGATTGAGACAGATCACATTGTTCGGCGAACGTACGCCGATAGTACCTTTTGGAGCTACCAAAATTGGAATCTGACTCTTAGAAGGTAATATGATCGTAAGCGGCCCAGGCCAGAATTCTTCAGCCAATAACTTGGCCTTATCAGAAACTCTCCCGAGCTTTTCTGCTTCATCCAATCCTCTCACTAGGATAGGGAGCGGTTTTGTACGATCTCCCTTTGCACGAATCAGTGCGTCAAGCGCTTCAAGGTTGAAAGGATCGCAACCTACTCCGTACACCGTATCGGTAGGATAACAGACCAGCTTCCCATTGGACACAGCGGCCGCAGCCTCCCTAAAACCTTCAGGATCAGCTCTCAAAATGCGAACCATGGCAAATCACCGAGATGGGTCTACGTTCTTCTTACTGAAGTTGCTGCCATTGAATTTGCCTTGCTTGGAGACAGAACCTTACAGTTCACAATGGATGCTAGCCAAAAGACTTAAAATCTCACTCTTAGGGGGTAAGCCTAGATTTTCCGTACGGAGATTCTTCTCTTGAGCGAAGATGATCAGAGTTGGGACGACGGTCAAGAAGACGACTGGACCGATGATGAGTGGAGCGAAGAAGAGGAAGGTTGGGGCGAAGAAGAGGAGTGGTGACTTAGCCCTAATCTTGAGTAACCTCTCACATGTCCGTTAATATCATACACCGTCCATTCTGTAGGCGTGTTTCAAATTGTTACGCGTTGCCACACTAGATAAGGAGCATTGTAAGCCAGACGACTGTGGCATTCCATGTTATCGGTTTTGTCCCGAGGTTCTGAATCGAAGTTACGCGATCAAGTTTCTGCCGGGACAGAAGAAACCAATCATAGATGAAGATCTTTGCACTGGGTGCGGCATATGCATCAAGAAATGCCCCTTTGAGGCCATTAGCATAGTGAAGCTGCCTCAAGAGCTTGAGGGAGAATGTATTCACAGCTACGGCGTTAACGAATTCAAGCTCTTCAGACTTCCAGTTCCCCGCACGGGAACCGTAACTGGCATAATCGGAAGAAACGGAACCGGCAAGAGTACAGCTCTGCGAATTCTCTCAGGCGAATTGACTCCCAACTTCGGCTCTACCGATGGTGAAGGGGGCTGGGAACAAGTTCTAGCGCGCTACCGCGGAACACTCCTACACGAATACTTCCAACAGATAGGAGACAAGAAACTGAAAGTAGTCCACAAACCACAGCATATAGACAAGATGGGTCCGCTTCTTAACGTAACAGTCTCACAGCTGCTTACCAGGATCAATGAACGCGATAAACTCGATAGCATAGTAGAAGAGATGGAACTTGAGGAGTTGCTTGATCGCAACATAAAGGTTCTCAGCGGAGGAGAACTGCAACGTGTCGCCATCGCAGCCGCCATTTCGAGAAATGCTGACGTTTACGTCTTCGATGAACCATCAAGCCACCTTGACGTATACCAAAGAATTAGGGCAGCCAGAAGCATCAGAAAACTTGTCAACGACAATAAATCAATTCTTGTTGCTGAACACGATCTGGCAATGCTCGACTACTTGTCAGATGAAGTGTACCTAGTTTATGGTCAACCGAGCGTCTACGGTATTGTCTCACACGCGCACCCGACCCGAGGCGGAATTAACGATTACTTGGAAGGCTTTCTGGCCGATGAGAATATGCGTTTCAGAGATGAACCAATACGCTTCCACGTGAGACCCCCGAGAAAAAGCAATTTCACCCCAGACTCAAAACTGGAATGGCCAGAAATAACCAAAGATGTGGAAAAATTCAAGCTCCACGTGAAAGGAGGAGACGTGACTGCCGGCGAAATTATCGGTATCGTTGGACCGAACGGCATCGGAAAGACTACGTTCATCAAGGAACTCGTCGAATACTATGGCAAGTCATCCCAAAACCTGCTAGAGGTCAGTTACAAACCTCAATACATTTCGACGAACTTTGACGGTACCGTCGACCAATTGCTCAATGCAATCGCGAAGGATCGATCCACCATATTCACGGAGGAAGTACTCAAGAATTTGACTATTAACAAACTCCTCGACCGAGAGATAAAATCTCTGAGTGGAGGAGAATTACAGCGAGTCGCGATAGCAGCCTGTCTAGGAAAATCAGCACAAATCTATCTTCTCGACGAGCCCAGCGCATTCCTAGATATCGAAGAAAGATTGACTATGGCCCGGGCATTGCGACATATCATCGACTCACGGCAAGCCTTCGCGTTCGTTGTGGAACATGATATTGTGGCACAGGATTTCTTAGCTGACCGAATCATGGTATTCGGTGGAATTCCAGGCAGGGATGGAGTTGGATCCAAGCCACAAGCCATGCGCGACGCTATGAACAACTTCCTTTCAGATATGGAGATCACATTCAGACGTGACCCCGAAACAAAACGCCCAAGGATAAACAAACCGGGAAGCAAGCTAGATAAGGAACAGAAGGACTCGGGCGAATACTACTATGTTACAGCAAACGATTAGCCTGCTACAGGTTTAACTAGCACTTCTTCGACTTAGGGGCGTGGAGTCAAAATTCCAAGTGACAACGAATTATTGCCTCGAATGCGGCGGAGTGCTATCTTACGATAGCGCACTGAAGCAGTATACTTGCAAGAGTTGCGGATTAACGGTTAATTTTCAGCAACTCATGGAAGGACGCAACAAGATTCGCGACCGTGAGACGCCAGAAGAAGAACGCAAACGCAAACAGAATGAATATTTGAAATGGTGGCTTTCAAAGAAAGCCGATTGATCAACAATCACGCGCTCTGTTTGCCGCGCGGAATAGCGTAAGCACATGTCGTGCATCGTTGAATTATTGTCCATTGGCAACGAATTACTTTTGGGAAACACCGTCAACACAAATGCAGCCTGGATCGCTACGCAGATAACTGCCGAAGGCGGTCAAGTAACCCGCATAACCACTGTTTCCGACAACATACAGGAAATTGTAAAGACCATCAGAGAGACACTTAAGCGACAACCTGACTTTCTAATTACGACCGGCGGTATCGGCCCCACTTTCGACGACATGACGCTAAACGCAGTAGCGAAATCAATTCACAAAACATTACGGCTTGACCCCGAAGCGCTCATTTTGATCAAGCAAAACTACCGACGACGATTTGGTGGAACAGCAATCAAATTAACGAAACCTCGCCTCAAGATGGCAAGGATTCCATCTTCCGCGGTTGCCATCACGAATCCTATCGGTACGGCTCCCGCAGTGCGGCTTAGGGTTGGAAGAACAGAAATCTTCTGTCTTCCCGGGGTGCCTCGAGAAGCCAAAGCCATCTTCCGAAACTCAATTGCGATTCTGATAAGAGCGAAGGCGGGAGGAAAACGATTCGTTCAAAGTTGGATAGAAGTCAAAGGGATAATGGAATCTACTCTGGCACCGATAATCGACGAAACAATTCTGAAATGGCCTGCAGTATACATTAAATCACATCCGCGAGGGTTCGAACAGGCCTCACCAAAGATAGATGTCCACTTCTCGATCAATACGTCTAATTTCGCGCGGGGGAAACAAACAATAGACGCTTCGATTAAGCACTTCAAACAGCAGATTATGAGATTGCGCCGGGAATCGAAGAGATCCCGACGATAGAACTGCTAGGTAACTAGGGTCACAAGATGTCGGATACGTTATTTGTAGTAGGCATGGCCGGGTCTGGAAAATCAGCCCTAACGGGAGCCTACCTGGACTGGTTGAGAAATAAAGATCACGATACGATCGTCGTTAACTTAGATCCCGGCGCAACCTCGCTTCCTTATACCCCTGACATTGACGCCAAGAAGTACGTTGACATTGAGCAGCTAAAGTTGGATTATGGACTTGGCCCCAATGGTGCCCTCATAATGGCATCAGATATCCTAGCAAACAAAGTTGAAGAGATACGTGACGAGATCAAAGCAGATAACCCTGAAACGGTGCTCGTTGATACACCGGGTCAAATCGAACTGTTCGCCTTCAGAGAAGGAGGACGCTTCTTAGCAAACGAGCTAGTAGAGGAGAACGGTGCGATAATCTACCTAATGGATGCCCCCTTTACACGCTCCCCTCTCAACTATATTTGTAACCTCTATCTGGCAGCAGCAATTTACAGCAGAATACAACAACCACAAATCCATGTTCTCTCGAAAGTCGATTTGATCACAGAAGAAGAATTGGAGAAAGTGATCTCATGGACGTCGGATCCTGAAGGCCTTGAACATGAGCTTACCAACTCCAAAGAGCAAAACTTAACGCTAATAACACGGGATCTCGCTAGCGCGATTTACGAATCTGGACTCGTTACCGATCCAATTCCTGTTTCAGCTAAAAATAATTCTGGGCTCTTAGAACTCGAAGCCGCCGCCACGAGGATTCTAACTGGAGGCGAGGAACCTTCTTCCTAGCCAGCTATATCGGATCTCGATACATCAAATATCTTGATCACAATTGCAACCCACGCCGAGTATGGTTCAATATAGGAGAACCACGCCAAACGATTATATCGAGCAGATCATTGAGTGAGAATTCAATTTGGAAATCAGAGAGCGTAGCCCGCCACATAAATGGGGAGTTTGATTCTTGGCTCAACTTAGCTCGGGAAAATTCAACCACCGAATGTGGCGCTTAGAATTCATGGAAATGCAAACCAAATAAAACGAAGCTCTTGAGGAAAATACATGGAGTCCAACCAAGTCACGTCAACTACCGACGACCTCTATCATGAATTAGAGGAACTCAAAACAGTCATAACAACGAAGAAAATCGAAATTTCTGAGCTGAGAAGGTCAGTAGATGAGAATCTAAAATCTCGTGACGCATTCAACGCTGAAGTCAAGAAGGCATCTGAAGAGATAAGGCAACTAAAAGCGAAGAGAGACTCGCTCAATGGAAGGGTTAAAGAACTTAAACAAAAACGTGACGAACTTCAAGCAGTCGCCTCACAGAAACGTGAAGCATTAGCCGTTCTTCTTGAACAAGCACGAAAATCTTCGGAGCAATTACAGGGAAATATGTCTGAATTATACAAGCAGATCAAAAGACTGGAATGGTACATTCAAACTAACCCTCTCCAACCGAAGACCGAACGTAGCATAATAGGCAAAATAGCAGAACTCGAAGCCGGCCTCGTGAAGCATAAGGCACTGAAAAACGTTAGAGACAAACTTCTCCAACTCCGAGTTGAAGTTGGAGCCCTTCGCATGCAAGCACAGACAACACACGACGAACTGACGAAGTTGGCGAAGGAAAGCGAAAAGGTCCACGCAACAATGCAGGAAACCGTAAAAGTTCTTTCACAGAAAAAGAAAGAGGCCGACTCCAAACATGCACTGTTCCTCGAACAGAGCAAGCTACGTCATGAAGCCATCGTCTCATTGAAAACCAGCCTCGCACGTGTCGAGAAGATTCGGTCAGATATAGGCGAAATCCAAGTGACTTCGACGGCGGAAAAGGCTGAGAAAATCAGGTCGAAGCATAAAGAAGAAGCCAACGAAAAGCTTCGCTCAGGCCGTAGACTGTCCCTGGAAGAATTCCAAGCGCTGATGGCCGACACAGCATCAGATTCCGATGAGGAGTAAAATCGTGGTAGACAGACATGCCTCGAATCGGAATTATTGGAGGTAGCGGGCTTGAAAAGCTACTCCAAAGCTCAAGTCCCGTTCGCGTAGGCACACCCTACGGACCTGCACCGCTGATTTCGATCGGTTACATCGGAAAAGAAGAGATCGCGTTTTTACCAAGACATGGACCAGAACACGACTTGCCACCACACAAAGTCAACTACCGCGCTAACATGTACGGTTTGAAGAAACTCGGCGCAGAAAGAATAATCGCCACCAATGCCGTAGGTGGAATAAATTCCGAATACGCTCCAGGCGATATCTGTGTCCCTCAAGACATTCTGGACTTCACAAAGTCCAGAGCCGCGACGTATTATGATAGGGGACCGGTAACTCACGTTGATGTTTCAGAACCCTACTGTCCTGAACTTCGTGAACACATCATCGGCTCCGCTAGTGTTCTGCAAAACAAGGTTTGGGCAAACTCGATACTGGCGGCTACCGAAGGCCCTCGATATGAGACACCCGCAGAGATCAGGATGATTCAGAAGTTAGGAGGAGATATAGTTGGGATGACAGGGGCGCCAGAAGTCTTCCTTGCAAGAGAACTCGAATTATGCTACTCGACGATATGTTTCGTCTCCAATAGGGCAGCGGGCATGCAACAGAAACTTTCAGCGAAAGAGGTTATGGAAGTCGGTGCTGACGTCATGCCTAGAATAAATCAAATAATCGAAAAGACGATTGAGATTATCCCGAAAAACAGGAATTGTGCTTGCAGCAAGGCGACCGACGAAGCGAGAGTGTGAAGCATGTTACCGACCTTACTCAAAACCGTTGGCGTGTATACGTTCTACGAAAAGTGGCTCCAAAATACAGTGACCTCCGGAGATATGCCCGAGCATGTAGGGATAATCCTAGACGGGAACAGACGTTGGAGCTTTGAAAAATACGGCGATAGGCTCAACGGTCACTTCTACGGAGCAAAAACCGCCGAAGACTTTCTGATATGGTGCCTAGATTTAGGCATCCGAACGGTCACGCTCTATGTTTTCTCAACCGAAAACTTCCAGAGACCTCCAAAGGAAGTCTCTGTAATTCTGTCCATAATCGAAGATGAAACTAGAAGACTGATAACCGACGAGAAAATTCACACCAGCAAAGTTCACGTAAAAGCGATCGGTCGACTCGAACTTCTTCCCCAAACATTGAGAACGGAACTAGCAGAATTAGAGAGGGTGACAGCAGACTACGACGAACATTACCTCAACATCGCCGTCGCTTACGGTGGGCGCGCGGAAATTGTTGATGCGGCCAAGCGAATAATCGGCGAAGTCAAGAGCGGCATGTTAGATGTCGCCTCGGTCGACGAGGATGTCTTCACGAAATACCTCTATACTTCACACCTTCCAAACCCTTACCCTGAACTCATAATTCGCACGTCTGGCGAGGAGCGATTGAGCGGTTTTCTAATCTGGCAAGCAGCCTACAGCGAATTCGTCTTCCTCGATGTCTACTGGCCTGAGTTCCGACGTATTGACTTACTCAGAGCGGTTAGAACATATCAACGCAGAAGGCGAAGGTTCGGCAACTAAGGCTGTATGGAAGTCCGATAGGTTTAGATGAACTTGTCTAAGCCGGGAAACAGCGCCATGCCAACTTTGACATACCCTCATCCATATACTCACACATGAAAGTGTAACCAAGGCTTATCTTGGCAAATTCGCAGCATGCAATGATCTACGTAACGTGCCGGAGTAACAAAATCGCGCAAGTGCGAGTCTGAAGAATACTTGGTCTATATCAAGAGGATTGACCTTAGAGGATTCAAAACCTTCGGCAAGAAGACAACCGTCCACCTCGGACGAGGCCTCACGATTGTTACCGGCCCAAACGGATCTGGGAAATCCAACATCATTGATTCAGTAAAGTTCGCGTTAGGAGAACTCAGTCCAAAAGAGCTGAGAGGAGAGACTATCTCCGACTTAGTCCATAAAGGAGCTCAGGCTGCAACTACGCGAGCAGCGTATGTGGCGGTCCAGTTTGATAATAACGATAGACGGATCCCGATCGACTCCGAGATGGTAACCATCTCCAGAGAGTTTCGACGCAGCGGTGAGGGGATCTATCGAGTTAACGGGAAGAGGATCTCAAGAAAGCAACTCACAGACATCCTATCATCGGCAGACATTCAGGTTTCAGGGTACAACATAGTACCGCAACACGCGATAACAAGACTTGCTGAAGTCACGGCCGAAGAGAGGCGCAGGATAATCGAAGACATGATAGGAATCGCAGTATACGACATGAAACGCGCGTCCTCCGAAGCTGAACTGCAACAAGCGGACTTGAACCTAAAGGTAGCGTCAGCCAAAATTGAAGAAGTGAGGTTACGTGTCGAATCTCTTGAAAGAGAACGCAACGACTACCTCAAGTACGTGCAATTGCGAAAAGAAGTTACTCATCTCAGTGCCAGAGGAACATCTTGCAAAATCAAAAGTCTACAACAAGAACTCGTTGACATTGAAAAGAAAACTGCGCATAATCAAGAACTCCTAATGGAGCTCAAAACTAAGAAAGATTCTCTCATCGACACAAAATCACGACTCGACGCGTCAAAGAAAGAATTCGAGGATACGCTGAGTGACAAAGGCAGCAACCGACTCTTAGACCTGCAACGATCAATGGGCGAGACAAGCACTAGAATTGCCAGCCTACGGACTTACGCAAACGGTAGTGAAGCAAACATCAAAACACTCGAGAAGCAGATCGCGGATGCAGATCGAAAATCGTTAGAATCATTACAGCGGATCGAATTAGCAAAAAAAGAAATTGAAGAATTAAAACTCAAACAAACAGAACTAGACAAAATAATGGAAGAGAAGAAGAGACTGGCCAATGAACACTACCGCGGCCTCCAACAATACAGACAATCATTGGGAAAGAACAGCAAAGAAGCAGATGGCATTGAACAGTCGATCAATAAGCTCACTCAACGCCTCATCAAGTTTGACGGACAAATCAAAGCCAGCACGGCGAAAATTGAGCTATTAGAAAATTATCTCCACAGCCTAACTTCCAAAAAGGAAGAATATGGTGGATTATGCGATACAATTACTCAACGCATAAGACAGCTCGAAGAGATTCAGCAAAGAGAGCAAGCAAACTTGTTGAATGCGGCGAAAAGGCTGCGAGAATACACTGGCCTCAAAGCTCAGCGAGCAATCGAGATCAAACAGGCCGAAGGCGTATCCAAACGTGCTAATACAGCGTTCACGGAAATCGACGCGCAAAAGAAAATTGCTGAAACTCTCGCGTCGGAAGACAAGGCAGTCAATATACTCGAAGAGATGGCGAAAGCGGGCGCCATCCCAAATGTTTACGGAAGACTCAGACAGTTAGTCAAGATAAGAGAAGAATATACAAAAGCTGCAGAGGCAGCAGCGGCTGGATGGTTGAACGCTCTAGTCGTCAAAGATATTGGAACAGCAGTGGCATGCATCGAGATACTTAAGAAAACCAAAATTGGAAGAGTAAAACTAATTCCGTTAGAAGGTCTGTCCACACCTGAACTTCCCCACAAACCCAACGGCGTCCAAGGCCTAATTGGTCCACTGACTGATCAGATGACAGTTCATGAACAATTTAGACCAGCGATTAATCACGTGTTCGGCGATACTACCCTTGCCTTAAGTCAAAAATCGGCGTTCCTGGCATCTCTGAAAGGTTTTCGAACCGTCGCAGTGAGCGGGGACGTTTACGAAGCAGGCGGAAGAATGGAGACAGGCTACTATCGGAAACCCATAGACCTTACATCATTCTTACTAAGCGGAAAAGCCGTCGACCAGTTAAGGAGCACGCTCATCTCACTGGAAGGACTGACAAAGAAAGTCAAGGAAGACGTTGAAAGAATCGAACGAGAGCTACAGGAACTAACCAAAATCAGTCTGCAAACGGAAAATTTCGTTCAATCAACAGGAAAAGAAATAGCAAATTCCCAAGGGTATCTTCAGCGAACACACAAGATACTAGATGACACCGAACTCCGTATCCAACAACTCACTCGGGAAATAGGAACGGAACACACGATTCTGCAAGCCAGTTCAACTCACAGTGTCGCGCTTCGATCTCGCTTATCCGAATATGAGCAATACAGGGTGATACTGAATCCGGCAGAATCCTCCGCTCTCCTAGAAAGAGAAGAAGAGCATTCGACAATTGAAAAAGAATTAAACGAATTGGTCAGAGAAAAAATTGAAGTAGAGAGCCGTCTCGGATCACTCAACTCAACTCTCTCCATGCTCGAAACCTCTCAAGCCCAGGCCATGGAACAACTTCACGACGTTCAGAAACAACTAGAAGAGCTTAAGACAAACCTGAATTCTACCCTGGGAGAATTAGCCGAATCCGAAGAAGCACTCAAACAACTAGAAACTGCGCGCAACCAGCTCTCCGAAGACTTATCCGTCGTCAAACAGAAACGTGATCAAACTGAAACACAACTACGTGATACTGAAACCCAAATCGCAAAGACCCTAGACCTCCTTGACCCCATAAACACTGAACTAGGCACCTT